>NZ_JBTOQG010000022.1:0-53686 GCF_055283955.1 Pseudomonas sp. HP_12 | reverse complement strand
CAGTTGTTAAAGAGCGGGTGGTTAAGATCTTTCGTCTCAACCGAGGCGCGCATTCTACAGCGTCTCTTGTTTCTGTCAAGCGGTTATTTTAAGAAGTTTTCAAAGTTTCCTCATCAACTTCAACCACTTGCGCTTCGTTCGACTTAACGTCTCACGTCAGCGGGAGGCGAATTCTACAGCGTTACAATCTGCTGTCAACTGCCTTTTTCACCGCTGTCGATTCAAGCATCTGAACCGAAGCATCCCTCGCTGCTTACTTCGTCCAACTCGTTGATTATCAAGGAGTTTTCCGTTTCGTCTGCGCCGGAAGTGGCGCAAATTATAGACAGATCCAGAGGGGCGTCAAGCACTTATTTCAACAGACAGAACAATCACTGATATTTGGCGCCTTTGCTGCTTAACAGACCGCTATCCATGGGTTCTTATAGGAGCGTTGCGCTTCTTTAACCGCTCTCTATAGGGATCCAGAAAGCAGCCGCTCGCACGGCCATCGGCGTGATACACGATGTCACTGGCATTTGTCTCACTATTGAGCGATGTTTAGCCGGCGCGCCTTGACATGGTGCCGCCCCTCCACATGGACGTGACCGTTGGTGGCAGCATGCGAATTCTGGATAGTCACTGACCGCAACGTGTTGGTCAGGTAAGGATATGAATGAAGTACTTTTTAATGGCACTGGCAGCATTGGCGGTCGCTGGATGCGCAGCGACGTCTAAACCGGTCATGGGTAAACGCGGCATCCACATCAATTGCTCGGGCCTGTCGTCCTCGTGGGAGCAGTGCTATGACATGGCGACCAACTCCTGCGTATCCAAGCAGTATCGTGTGATCGCCAAGTCCGGTGACGGCGCCGAAGACACGGGGGGCTATCCGCTCGGTCTGAATCCGGCTGGCTATACCAGCCGCAGCATGATCATCATCTGCAAGAAGCCGACTAACCCCTAGTCGGCTACCGACAGCGCATCCACCTGCTGACACAGCAGGTCATGGCTGGCGTCCACCACGCGTTGCTGGAGCTCGGGCGTCGCCATCATTCGCGCGACCGTCAGAGCACCAACGCACTGAGCAATGGCTGCCCACGCCAGATCTTCGTCCCCCAGCACTTCAGCCCATGCCTTTTGTAATTCGCACAACCAGTGCTCGGCGCGCAGACGAGCCGGTCCTTCTGCGCGGGCAATTTCGGCGCCCAATGCAGGAATGACACATCCACCCGCAGGATTCTGTACATGCGCCAGTGTCAGGTAATGCCGTAGACACTGCTTGATTCGGTCCCTGGTCAGCGACTCATCGCCACCGAGTAACGCCAGGCTGCGGGTCAACTCGCGCTCAACCACCGCCTGAAACAACGCATCCTTCGAAGAGAAGTGACTATAGAAAGCTCCTCCGGTGAGCCCGACGGCTTTCATCAGACTGTCCACCCCCATGGGCGCGAAGCCTTTCTCTTTCACCAGAGCGGCGCTGCTGTCGAGCATGGCGCGTCGGGTTTGCTCTTTATGGTCGACCGAGTAGCGCATTGTTCCCCCCCCCTTTTACTTAAGTAAGTGCCTTGACGCTCTCGCGACCCTAGCATAACGTCCGTTAAGTAAACGATCGTTTAATAAAGGTATCGTGATGACCATTACATTGAATAACAAGAAGGTCGTTCTGGTTGTGGGTGCAGGCGACGCGACAGGAGGCGCGATTGCCAGACGCTTCGCCCGGGAGGGTTACGTGGCGTGTGTCACTCGCAGGAGCGCCGACAAACTTCAGCCTCTGGTGGACTCGATTCGGCAGAGTGGCGGCGAAGCCCACGGGTTCGCCTCGGACGCGCGCAAGGAAGATGACGTGGTGGCGCTGATTGAGCGGATCGAGACTGAGATAGGCCCGATCGAGGCCTTCGTTTTCAATATCGGCGCCAACGTGCCCTGCAGCATTCTCGAAGAGACGGCGCGCAAGTACTTCAAGATTTGGGAGATGGCGTGCTTCTCCGGATTTCTGAACGCCCGGGAGGTCGCCCTTCGTATGGCCAAACGCAAACGCGGCACCCTTCTGTTCACCGGGGCGACTGCAGGCCTGCGCGGCGCTGCCAATTTCGCGGCCTTCGCCGGCGCCAAGCACGGGCTACGGGCATTGGCGCAAAGCATGGCCCGTGAACTGGGGCCGATGAACATCCACGTGGCTCATGTGGTGGTGGATGGCGCGATCGACACTGACTTCATCCGCACTCAGTTTCCCGAACGCTACGCGCTCAAGGATGAGGACGGCATTCTCGACCCTGAACACATCGCAGAAAATTACTGGTATCTGCACAGCCAGCCCCGGGACGCATGGACGTTCGAGCTGGACCTGCGCCCCTGGAACGAACGCTGGTAAGCCCCTGCGTCAGCGAATCACATGGGCGCACGCCCGCATCTATATAAGAAGAAGGAATGCAATGATGAGCCGAAGCGTGGAGTTTTACTTCGATGTGGGCAGCCCGACCAGTTACCTGGCCTACACCCAGTTGCGGAAGATCTGCGACGAGACGTCAGCGACCCTGATCTATCGGCCCATCTTGCTGGGCGCAGTGTTCAAGGCGACAGGCAATGCGTCGCCCAACGACGTGCCTGCCAAAGCGCGTTACTCCATCAAGGATCTGGCGCGCTTCGCCAAGCGCTATCAGGTTCCCCTCACCTTCAACCCTCACTTCCCGATCAACACGCTCAGCCTGATGCGCGCGTTGACTGCTGCGCAGATGCTCCAGCCACAACGGTTCATTGAATTGCTGGAAATCACTTTCAGGGCGATGTGGGTAGACGCGCTGGACTTGAACGACCCTGGGGTGTTGTCAGCGGCCCTCACAAGGTCTGGCTTTGATCCGGCAGAAATCCTTGGCTGGGTCAGCAACCCCAGCGTCAAAGACCAGCTGAAAGTCAATACCGAAGAAGCCGTTGCACGAGGCGTGTTTGGCGCCCCGAGCATGTTCGTCGACGACGAGCTCTATTTCGGTCAGGACCGACTCGATTTCGTCCGGGAAGCGCTAACCGAATAACCTGCCTGTAATGCCACCGCCAGAGGAGACGGTGGGGTTCAGGGTCAAACCGCCGCTGTCCGACCTTCCAGCCAAGCCAACGCGGCGCCCTCCACGAGTGGACTGAGGCGCTGCCTGACCTGGGCGTGGTATTCGTTCAGCCATTCACGCTCCTCTTGGGTCAGCAGGCCGATTTCCAGGCAGCGCGTGTCTATCGGACAAAGCGTGAGTGTCTCGAACTTGAGAAACTCGCCGAACTCGGTCTTGCCCGCCTCCTGATTGATCACCAGGTTTTCAATGCGCACGCCCCACTGCCCCGGCCGATACGTCCCCGGCTCGATCGACGTGATCATCCCCGGCTGCATCGCGGTTTGCGGCGTGGCGGCGGCTTGATAGGCAATCACCTGCGGGCCTTCGTGCACGTTCAGGAAATAGCCGACGCCGTGACCGGTGCCGTGCCCGTAATTGACGCCCTCGGCCCAGATCGGGGCGCGAGCGATGGAGTCGAGCAGCGGCGAAAGAATGCCCCGCGGAAAGTGCGCACGGGACAACGCGATGACGCCCTTCAAAACGCGCGTGCAGTCACGCTTCTGTTCAGCGGTCGGCGTGCCGATGGGCACCATGCGGGTGATATCGGTCGTGCCGCCCAGGTATTGGCCGCCGGAGTCGATCAGCAGCAAGCCGTCACCCTCAATTTGCGCGTGCTCTTCTTCGGTGGCGCGGTAGTGAGGCATCGCCCCGTTACCGTTGAAGCCGGCAATGGTGGCGAAACTCTGGGACACGTAGCCCGGCCGACGGGCCCGCGCCGCGCTGAGTTTCTCGTCGATGGTCAGCTCGCTGACGGGCTCTTTGCCCAGCGCTGAATCCAGCCAGGCGAAGAATTCGCACAGCGCCGCGCCATCCTGCTCCATCGCCTGACGGATGTGCCGGGTATCAGCAGCGCTTTTCTGCGATTTGAACAGGGTCGTCGGGTTCAAGCCTTCGACCAGCGTCACTTCGCTGTCGAGATAGTCCAGCAGGCCACAGGTGACCCGCGCCGGATCCACCAGCAACCGCGCGTCCTTGGGCACGTTGCGCAGCGCAGTGCCGATGCGGGTGTATTCATGCAGGGTGATGCCGTTTTGCTCCAGGGTGCTGCGCAGTCCGGCGTCGACTTTCTCTGATGCGACAAACAGGTTGATGCTGTTCGGGCCGATCAGGGCGAAGGAGATGAACACCGGGTTGTAGGAGACGTCGGCGCCACGCAGATTAAACAGCCAGGCGATGTCGTCCAGGGTGGCGAGAAAATGCCAATCCGCGCCGCGCTCGGCCATCACCGTGCGCAACCGAGTGAGTTTGTCCGTGCGGCTTTCGGTGGCGTGGGGCGCGGCGTGCTCATAGATTGCCTGGGCCGGCAACGCAGGGCGGTCGCTCCACAACTCCGTCAGAGGGTCGAGGTCGGTGCGAAGGCGCGCGCCTTTTTCGTACAGATTGGCAGCCAGCGTGCGCGACGACGCCACGGCCAACACCGCGCCATCCACCGCGACGACGGAATCCGCCTTGGCCTGCTCGGCGAGCCATTCAAGTGGGCCGTTCTGGCCGGGCTGCAGCTTGACCAACTCGATGCCGCTGCCTGCGAGCTCCTTACTCGCCTGCTCCCAGTAACGGCTGTCTGCCCAGAGGCCGGCGAAGTCCTGGGTGATGATCAAGGTGCCGACGGAACCGTGGAAGCCGGACAGCCACTGCCGCCCTTGCCAGTAACCCGGCAGATATTCAGAGAGATGAGGGTCGGCCGACGGCACCAGCCAGGCGTCGATGCCCTCACGGCTCATCAGGGCGCGCGCCTGCGCGAGGCGTTGCATCGCCACTCCAGTGGTTTTCGACTGCGTATTCATTGAATCTCCTGGTGACCCGAATTGTTTGCGTCGCAGACCCGGATAATGGAGCAGCGATCAAGGCTGAGCAACCGCAGCGCCGCATCCACCCTTGGCCGCAGTAATGACGCGCCGGGGCCACTGCATGGCGCACTGATGAAGTCTTCGGTCATATCAACCACCTCACCCACTTTGATGTATATATAACCGAACACAGTTCTATCTATAAAACCGCAACACCACCGTGATCGCTTAATTACAAACTTACCTCTCACTTGATTAGTTACCCCTCCGCATAAGTACGCGTATATGACGGGATTCAATAATCGAGCGCCATAAAACCGTTACCCCCCATCCGCGCCCAAGTTCTGACGTTGGAAAAACGTCTTCCCGGTAATTTTCGATAGCCAAACAGGGGGTCTCCGGCAGTGCCTAAAAAGCGTCGCGCACCACGACAGGGCAGTGATGTTTTATTGACTCTTTTTAAAATCAATCACTTACGCATGCCAACGATCCGCTTATCAAAAAATTAACAGAATGATGGCGAAATAATTTGACAGAAACTCTGCCTCCGCCGATATATAGGCACGTCCAATGTTTTCCTGTTTTTGCAGTGCGGCCCTAGAGCCGTGCGCCGAGAGCATTCCGACTTAATTACCCTAAGACTGCCCAAAAAGTTGACGATTCAAACGGTGTGAAATCAGCGCCCGTGGGCAGTTTTTGGTTCAAAGAAAGGTTTTTTCGAATTGCTGAATGTGCTCGGTGGGGCGGTAGCTTTGCCCAACGCTTTTGTCAGCCAGTGCTGAATGAAGTCACCGTTTGAATGCACGCCTAATTAGTACAACGGCAGGATCTGCAGATTCGGGCGGTAGCGTGCCTGAAGCGCAATTAACCCCCTGCCCTGCACTCCTCACTCTCAACGAGGGCCTGATGCAATGCCTTTATCTTTCGACATGGATGAGCAGCTGGTTCAGCGACTGGCTGACGAAATCGATACCAACGGCTTTGCAAAACTGAACGCGGCCGTGCCTGACACGGACCTGCAGCAGTTGCGGGCCTGGACTGACGAACAGGCGCAGAAACACCAGGGCGAATACTTTGCCTACCACGGTGAAGCGGCACTGAGCGAAAGCCTGCTGGCGAGTTACTGGTCCGACCCGCGCTTCAAGACGCTGCTCGGTCGCCTCTATAAGCATGCGGCCCGCCGCGACGCTGCCAGTGACCGCATTTTCCCGGTGCTGCGCTGCGTGCAGGGCAATCAGGGCAAGCGCGAATCCAACAGTTTCCACTACGACGCCAGCCTGGTGACCGCACTGATCCCGGTGTTCATCCCCAGTGAAGGCGAAGGACGCGGCGATCTGATGCTGTTTCCGAATATCCGCCGGGTGCGCTCATGGGTGCTGTTCAACGTGATCGAGAAGGCCCTGCTGCAGAACAAGATCACCCGCGGCTGGATCATCAAGGGCATGCAGCGCAACTGGCTCAAGCCGTATGTCCTGCGCCTGGAGCCGGGCAGCGTTTATTTCTTCTGGGGTTATCGCAGCCTGCACGCCAATCAGGCCTGCCGACCGGACGTGAAGCGCGCCACCGCCCTCTTCCACTTCGGCGACCCCCATGCAGGCAGCCTGGCCACCCGGTTGATCCTGAAAATCAATCAGGGCCGTGCGCGACGGATGAGCAGCAAGGCAGGCAGCCCGCCGCCGGCATCCACCCCCAATTGATTTCGCTCGAACCTGGCGTTGGCGGCCTGGCCTCAGACCGGCGCAACCGCATCACTGCCCAGAAAGCATTTTTTAAAAGCTTTGCATCTGAAATGGAGAATTCGATGATCAACGTCACCAAGACTTACCTGGGCGATATCGACAAGTTCAAGGGCTACGTCGAGGGCATTTATGCGCGCGGCTGGCTGACCAACCACGGGCCGCTGGTGTGCGAGCTCGAACAACGCCTCAAAGACTACCTGGGCGTCAAGCACGTCATTCTTACCAACAACGGCACCCTCGCCCTGCAGGTCGCCTATCGCGCACTGGGCCTGAGCGGCAGCGCAGTGACCACGCCGTTCAGCTTTGTCGCCACCAGCAGTTCGCTGCAGTGGGAAGGCATTCGCCCGATCTTCGCCGACATCGACGCGCAGACCTGGAACATTTCGCCCGACCACATCGAGAGCCGCATCGTCTCCGACACCACCGCCATTGTCGGCACCCACGTCTTCGGCAACCCGTGCGCCGTTGAACGCATCGAAGAAATCGCCCGTCGGCGCAATCTGAAAGTCGTGTACGACGGCGCCCATGCCTTCGCCGTGCGTCACGCCGGCCAGTCGGTGCTCAACTGGGGCGACGTCAGCACACTGAGTTTTCACGCCACCAAGCTGTTTCACACCATCGAAGGCGGCGCGATCATCACCAACGATGACGAAACGGCGCGCCGGGTTCACCTGCTGTGCAACTTCGGCATCGTTGACGTCGACAAGATCGACGGCATCGGCATCAACGCCAAGCTCAACGAATTCTCCGCCGCGATGGGCCTGTGCATTCTCGACGACATCGAGAACATTCTTCAGGAACGCGCTGAAATCGCTGACCGCTACACCACCCGTCTGGGCGATTACGTCGATCTGCAGCGGCCGGAAAGCAACAGCGAACTCAACCACAGCTATTACCCGATCGCCCTGCGCGACGAACAACAACTGCTGCGTTTGCGTTCGGCGCTGAACACCAATGGGATCAACCCGCGCCGCTACTTCTATCCGTCGCTGGACACCCTTGAATACCTGCAGCCGCAAGCGGCACAAACCGCCTCTCGTTCACTGAGCGAGCGCGTGTTGTGCCTGCCGATTTACCCGGGCCTGCTGCGCGACGATCAGGACCGCGTCATTCAGACGGTGATCGCTGAAACCCGCACCGCCCACTCGCCGTACCGTGTGCCGTCCCTCGCGCAGGTCATGTAACGCCATCACGCCATTCACCTAGATTCGCCGGAAGGACTTTCGATGCCAACCAAGCGCTCAGTCATACGCAACACTGCGTTGAGCTATGCAGGCCAGGCCTACACGCTGCTCGTAGGGATCCTGATCATGCCGTTCTACCTCGGCCACATGGGCGCCGAGGCATATGGGCTGATCGGGTTCTTCTCGGTGCTGCAAGCCTGGCTGCAATTGCTGGACGCAGGGTTGTCGCCGAGTCTGGTCAGGGCGGTGGCGCATCGACAAGGCAGCGACGGACTGGACCGCTACACCGGTCGCCTGCTGCGTTCGTTCGAGATCATCTTCCTGCCACTGGCGGGTTTCTGCTGCGTGGCGATGTATGCCGGCAGCGAGTGGATTGCCGTGCACTGGCTCAATGCCCAAGAGCTGTCGACGCAGACCGTGGTGCAGTGCATCGCGCTGATGGGCATCGTCATCGCCCTGCGCTTGTTTTCGACGCTCTATAAAAGCGGGATTCAAGGCCTTGAGCAGCATGCATGGCTGAACATCGCCAACGTGATCATCGCCACGCTGCGCTACTTCGGCGGGCTGCTGCTGGTGAGCACGATCTCCAACGACCCGGTGCACTTCTTCGAATTCCAGGCGCTGGTGGGCTTGATCGAAGCGTTGATCTTCGCCGCCCGTGCCTATCAGCAGATGCGGAGGCCGTCGCCGCTGACCGGTTTCGACTGGGATCTGGTCAAGCCGATCATCCCGTTCGCGGCCAGCATGTCCGGCACCGCGGTGCTGTGGATCGTGCTGACCCAGATCGACAAGGTGCTGCTGTCCGAGCTGCTGCCACTTAATGAATACGGTTATTTCTCGCTGGTGGCACTGATCACCACCGGGATCATGATGCTCTCCAACCCGCTGGCGCAGACGCTACTGCCGCGCCTCACGGTGTTGATGGCAGAAGGGCGCCGGGATGACATGCATCAGCTGTACCTGGCGGCCAACCGGTTTGTGTGCACGTTCCTGTTTCCCCTCGCGGCACTGATCGCGCTGCACGCCGACGAGATGGTGTTTGCCTGGTCGGGTGATCGCCCTGCCGCCGAGTGGAGCCGGACGATTCTGCCGTGGTACTCCCTGGGCAGCGCCATCATGGCGGTCAGCGCGTTCCAGTTTTATCTGCAATACGCCTACGGGCGCATGCACCTGCACGTCTGGTACAGCATTGTTTCGGCGCTGATCACCGTGCCGGTGATGTTTCTGGCGATTCGCGGCTATGGCGCTTACGGCGCGGCGATTGCCTGGTTCGTGTTACGGGTGGTGTCCTTCGCCATCTGGCCGGTCATCGTCCACCAACGTTTGGCTCCGGGCATTCACAGCCAATGGCTGCGCGACATCATCCGCATCAGCGTGATGACCGGCGTGGGTCTGGCGATCACCGAGCCGTTGCTGCGGCTGATCGCCACTGACAACCGCATCAGCGTCTTCCTGGGGCTGGCCGTCAGCGGCCTGCTCACGCTGCTGATTGTGGCCGCCAGCTACAAGCCGCTGGTGATGAAGATTTCCGTTCTGTTCAGCAAACCCAGTGTTTAACTCCGAGTACCCAAGCCATGGATGCTATTAGCAATAAGACGAGCTCTTCGCCGTCCGCCGCGCCCTTGGTCAGCATCGTCTGTCCAGCCTACAACCAGGAAGCCTACGTAGCGCAGACGCTGGAAGGCTTTCTGATGCAGCAAACCACGTTCGCCTTCGAAATCCTGGTGAACGACGATGCCTCCACGGACGGCACCGCTCGCATCATTGCCGATTACGTCAAACGCTTCCCGACGCTGATCCGCCCCTTCTATCACGAGACGAATCAGTACTCGCAGAACAACCCGCCGGTGCCGGGTCTGTTCGGCGAAGCCCGGGGCCGCTACATCGCCTACTGCGAGGGCGACGATTACTGGACTGACCCGCGCAAGCTGCAGATTCAGGTGGATTTTCTCGAGAACAATCCGGATTACGTGCTGACCTACCACGACGCGATCCCCTTCGACATCAGCGGCCAATACCCGATTCAGCTGCAAGGCAAGCTGCGCGGGGATGCCACGGCGCTAGAGCTGCAGAAAGCGCGGCCGGTGTCGACGCTGACCACGGTGTTCCGCAACGTCTTCGATTCGTTGCCGCCCGAGCTGCGCGCCGCGCCGCTCAACGATCTGGTCTGGTGGTCGCTGCTCGGTGCCTACGGCAAGGGCAAATTCATGGGTGAGGTCAAGCCGGCCATGTACCGGTTGCACCCAGGCGGCGTGTTTTCCATGCGCTCCAACAAACGCAAATTGCACATGGCGCTGCAGACCTCGGGCGCCCTGGCCAACTACTACAACCGGCTCGGTCATCAGGAACTCTATGAGCATTTCCTGATGGAGCTGGTCGAGTACTCGCTGTCGGCGATCACCCCGAAACGCAAGATGCAGACGCTCCTGGCGGTCGGGCAGAACTTCAGCTCCAACATCAGCAAGAGACTGATGACGACCCTCAGCAAAGGTCATGTTCAATAACGTACTGGTGGTCTGCGTCGGCAATATCTGTCGCAGCCCCATGGCCGAAGCCCTGTTCCGACAGCGCGTGCCGAACGCGCGCATCCAGATCTCGTCGGCCGGCACCCACGCCATGCTCAGCTCCACTATCGATCCGCTGGCCCAGGCCGTTCTGCAGGTCAACGGCGTCCTCGCCCACAAACATCGAAGCCGTCAGATCGATCGGCAGATGCTCCACGAAGCAGAGCTGATTCTGGTCATGGAGCATCGTCAGACCCAGAGCGTCCTCAAGCTGGCCCCCGAGGTACGCGGCAAGACGTTTCTGATTGGCAAATGGCAACAAGCGCTGGAAATCGCCGATCCCTATCGGCGCCCGAAACTAGCCTTTGAACAGACCTACGAGCAGCTTTCGCGTTGTGTCGACGACTGGCTTCCTTATCTTCAGTCAGGAGATCCAAGATAAATGACCGCTATGAACCGTACTTCTCTGGACGAGGTCCAGGACTCCCGGATCGATTTGGCGACTATCTTGCGCACACTTTTCGATCACAAAGGATTGATTGCGTCGATTGTCGGCATCTGCGTCCTGCTCGGCGCCACCTACGCCATTCTCGCCACGCCGATCTTCCAGGCCAACGCGATGATTCAGATCGAGCCGCGCAAAGTCGGCATCGAGGGCCGCACCGAAGTCTCCAGCAAGCCGCTGTCGGTTTCCCAGGCGACCACCGAAATCGAGCTGATCAAATCCCGCGCAGTGCTGGGCAAGGTCGTTGATCACCTCAAGCTGTACATCGTGCAGAAGCCCAAATACATCCCGGGGCTGGGCAGCTACATGGCGCGTCGGTTCAAGCCGGAGCGTGAAGGCGCGCTGGCCGATCCGATGTTCGGCCTGAACAGCTACGCCTGGGGCGGCGAGAAAATCGACATCTTCCAGCTGGAGGTGCCGGACGCGCTGCTGGGCGAAAAGATGACCATGGTGGCGGGCAAGCCTGGCACCTTTACCCTGTATGACGAAGACCGCAACAAACTGCTCAGCGGCCCAGTCGGTCAGACCGTCGAAGGCAGCGGCATCACCCTCCAGGTGGCTGCGCTCAATGCACGTCCGGGCACCGAGTTCACCGTCGTGCGTCAACGCACCCTGACCGCTGCGCTGGATTATCAGGACCGTCTGAAAATCATGGAAGCGGGCAAGGATTCCGGGATCGTCTACCTGTCGATTCAGGACCCGGACCCGGCACTGGCCAAGCGCATCCTCAACGAAGTCAGCCGCCTGTATGTGCGCCAGAACGTCGAGCGCAGTTCGGCTGAAGCCGCCCAGCGTCTGGAATTCCTGCGTTCGCAATTGCCTGCCGTGCGCAAGCAGCTGGAACAGTCGGAAATCGCGCTGAACAACTTCCAGATGGGCGCCAAGTCGGTTGACCTGAGCGTTGAAACCAAATCAGTTCTGGATCAGGTGGTCAAGCTGGAAGGCACCCTGTCGGACCTGAAAATGAAGCGCGTCGACGTCGAGCGTCTGTACACGCCGGAGCATCCGACCTACCGCGCCCTGATGACTCAGATCGGCCAGGTTGAATCCCAGAAAGCCGCGCTGCTGAAGAAGATCGAAGCCCTGCCGGCCACGCAACAAGAGTTGCTGCGTCTGAACCGTGACATGCAGGTCACCTCGCAGACCTACACCCTGTTGCTGGACAAGAGTCAGGAGCAGGACATTCTGCGCGCCGGCAGCATCGGCAACGTCCGCATCATCGACAACGCCGACGCCAACGTCGAAGAGCCGGTCAAGCCGATGCGCAAAATCATCGTGCTGGTCGCCGCCCTGATCGGCCTGCTGCTGGCCGTTGCCACCGTGTTTGTACGCCAGGCGTTCTATCGCGGCGTGGACAACCCGGAAGTCATCGAAAACCTCGGCATGCCAGTGTACGCCTCGCTGCCGTATTCGCGACTGCAGGAGCGCATGGAAAAGGCCGCCCAGAGCCGTTCGGCGAGCAGGGAGCCACGCCTGCTGAGCGTCAGCGCGCCGACGGAGCTGGCGATCGAAGCGTTGCGCAGCCTGCGCACCAGCCTGCACTTCGCCATGCTCGAAGCCCGCAACAACGTGCTGATGATTTCCAGCCCGACGCCGGGCGTGGGCAAGTCGTTCGTCTCCAGCAACCTGGCGGTGATCATTGCCCAGACCGGCAAACGCGTGTTGCTGATCGACGCCGACATGCGCAAAGGCTACCTGCACAAGATGTTCAACCTGACGCCCAAGCACGGTTTGTCGGACACCCTCGCTGCGCGTCTGGGCAGCAAAGAAGTCATCAACCACACCGAAGTGCGCAACCTGGATTTCATCTCCTGCGGTTACGCGGCGCCAAACCCGTCCGAGCTGTTGATGCACGACAACTTCAACAAAATGATCAGCGAGCTGTCGCCGCTGTATGACCTGGTGATCATCGACACCCCACCGATTCTGGCCGTGACCGATGCCACGCTGGTCGGCCGCCAGTCCGGCACCTGCCTGCTGGTGACCCGCTTCGGCCTGAGCACCGCCAAGGAAATCGAAGCGTGCAAACGCCGCCTGATGCACAACGGCATTCTGATCAAGGGTGCGATCTTCAACGGTGTCCTGCGCAAGGCGTCGACCGCCGACTACGACTGCGCCGCTTACGGTTACGACTACACCACGGTCCGCAAGTAAATCGACATGCACGCCAAGGAGACACACATGGCCAGGACCCTTGCAGTGATGCAGCCCTATCTGTTCCCGTACCTGGGTTACTTTCAGCTCATTGCTGCCGCAGACGTCTTCGTCCTGGGAGACGATCTGCAGTATGTTCGGTCCGGCTGGGTCAATCGCAACCGCATCCTGCACAACGACGAAGCGAAGCTGATCAGCTTTCCGTTGAAGAAAGACCGCTTTCAGTTGCAGATCAATCAGCGCCAACTGTGTGATCATTTCAGCGATGAAGCGCCGCGGCTGATCGATCTGCTGGCCGAGAGTTATCGAGAGGCGCCCTGTTTCGCGCAGGTCATGCCCTTGCTGGAGCGGTTGATCCGTTTCCCGCAGCAGAACATTGCGCTGTATGCCGAACACGCAATCCGTGAAATCTGTGCTTATCTGCACATCGTGACGCCGATCCTGCGCAGCTCGGACCTGATATTGGGTAGCGCTGCGGACAAGCAGGAGCGCATTATCCGCATCGCTCACACGTTCGAAGCCACGACGTTCATCACCCCGGAAGGCGGATCGGTCATCTATGACCGTGATCACTTCGCCCGTAACGGCTTGCTGGTGCGGTTCTTCCGGATGAACCCGGTGGTGTACCGGCAGTTCCGGCAACCTTTCGTCGCCAATCTGTCGATCATCGACGTGCTGATGTTCAACTGCGTCGAGCAGGTGCAGCAGATGTTGACCGAATACGGGCTGGACAAGAATCCACCCTCCGCGCGGCCAGGCATGATGCACGGGCTGGCGCAAAAACCTGACGTTGTCCTGACCGGGTCGCACCGGATCGCAGTGGAGTGAAGTGTATGTCTGAAGTCGTCAATAGCGCCTGTGGCTCCGCGCGCTGGTACCTGATCCAGACCAAACCCCGCCAGGAAGCCCGTGCGGCAGAGCACCTGCAACGTCAGCAGTTCGAGTGCTACCGCCCGGTCAAGCACGGTGAGAAAAAACGCGGCTCACGGGCACCGGCCGAAGAAGAGCTGTTCCCCGGTTACCTGTTCATCCACATGGACCAGGCCAGCGACAACTGGTACCCGATCCGCTCGACCCGAGGCGTGGCGCGCATCGTCACCTTCGGCGGCATGCCGGTTCCGGTGCAGGATGCGTTGATCGAGCAGATCCGTCAGCGCCTGCTGGCGCCGCCGGCCAGGGTCACCTTTCAAGAAGGGGAAACGGTGCGGATCACGGCGGAGGGCTTCAACGACGTCGAAGCGATCTTCCTCGCCGCCGACGGTGATGAACGCGCGGTGATTCTGCTCAACCTGCTGCAACGTGAGCAAAAGGTCACCCTGCCGGTCAGCAGCCTGTCGCGGATGCAAGCGCAGGCGTGAGGCGTGAGCCGTTAGCGTTTTCCGTACTGATCCCCACATTCTGACCCACACATCCTGATTCCCACGGGGCTGATGCTTTCAGCCTCTTGACCCCCCTTCGCCCGGAACTCGCCATGACCCAGAAAACCACACTGGTGACGCTCACCTATGGTGATCGTTTCAACTACCTGCACACGCTGGTCAGCCGCTCGCTGGAAAGCCCGCTGATCGATCGCGTGATCATCGTCAGCAACGCGTCCACCGCACCGCTGGATAACCTGCGCCGCACCTGGCCGAATCAGGTCAGCGTGATCTACATGCACGAGAACACCGGTTCCGCGCGGGGCTATTCGGTGGGGATTCAGGCCGCACTGGACGCCGGGGCCGAACACATCTGGCTGATGGACGACGACAACGCGCCGACCATCAACGCCATCGCCACGCTGCATCAGGTGCTCGAAGAACGTAAACGCGTCGACGGCGAAGACAAGGCCGCCGTGCTGGGCTTTCGTCCGACCCATCAGGCGGACATCGCCGCCGGCGTGCCGAACCGCTTCGCCATTCAGCGCCGTTCGAGTTTCTTCGGTTTTCACATCGCACAGCTGCCCTACAAGATCTGGCGCCGGCTGCCGTGGGGCGCGCCGCAAAGCCCGCACCGCAAACTGCCGATGGTGCAATTGCCGTTCGCCACGTACGGCGGCCTGCTCGCCCACCGCAATCTGTATCGCCGCATCGGCCTGCCGCTGGACGCGTTGATGCTCTACGCCGACGACAGCGAATACACCTTCCGCATCACCGCCGGTGGTGGCCGGATCTTTCTGGTGCCGGACGCCTTGCTCGACGACCTCGAAAGCTCGTGGAACATCAAGGCACGCACCAACAACATCTACGAGAGCTTCCTGCTCGGTGGCTCGGACTTGCGCGCCTACTACGGCGCGCGCAATCAGGCCTGGTTCGACAAAAACATCTGGGCCAATTCGTCGCTGCTGTACGGCCTCAACCGCTGGGTGTTCTTCCGCCTGCTGCGGCTGATCGCCAAGCGACGCGGTGCCGAGGAGCGCCTTGGCCTGATCGAACAAGCCATCCGTGACGGTGAGTCCGGGGTACTGGGTCTGAATCAGTCGTATCCACTATGAAAATACTGTTCATCAGCAGCCTGTATGCCCCCCACATTGGAGGCGGCGCGGAAATCATTCTTCAGCGTACCGTCGAAGGCCTGCAGCAGCGCGGCTGTGAAGTCAGCGTGCTGGTGACCGGTCCCGACGCGGGCCTGAACGTCGAAGCGGTGAACGGCGTCAAGGTCTACCGCGCCGGCCTGCGTAACTTCTACTGGCATTTCGGTGCGCAGCGGCCTGGCCGTCTGGCGCGCCTGGGCTGGCATCTGCGCGACCGCTACAACGGCGCGATGCGCAGCTACGTGAAACAGGTCATCGGCAGCGAGCAGCCGCAACTGGTGGTCTGCCACAACCTGGCCGGCTGGTCGGTGTCCGTCTGGGACGAGATCACCGCTGCAAAACTGCCGATCGTGCAGGTGCTGCATGACATGTACCTGATGTGCCCAAGCAGCAACATGTTCAAGCGCGGCCAGTGCTGCCAGCAGCAATGCGGCAGTTGCCAGACCTTTCGCAAGGGCCACGACGCGCGCTCGGCCCAGGTCGCGGCGGTGGTTGGGGTCAGCCGCTTCATTCTGGACAAGCTGCAGCAGCGCGGCTACTTCAGCGCCGCCAGCCCGTACGTCGTGCACAACGCCAGCCCGTTCACGCCGCCGACCGCCTCGCCCCATCAGCGGCGGCAAGCGGATCTGGCGACGAAAAAAGCGCCGTTGCGCTTCGGCTACATGGGCACGCTGTCCCATCAGAAAGGCGTGGCCTGGCTGATCGAGCAATTTCAGCGACTGCCCTTCGACGCCACGCTGCAGATTGCAGGGCGTGGCCAGACGGATGACGAAGCCACGTTCAAGGCGCTGGCGAACTCGTCGAAGATCAGCTTCGTCGGTTACCAGAAGCCTGAAGCGTTCTACCGCCAGATCGACGTCGCCGTGGTGCCTTCGCTGTGGAACGAGCCGTTCGGGATGGTCGCCGTTGAAGCCTGCGCTCACTCGGTGCCGGTGATTGCGAGCCGCATGGGCGGTTTGCCGGAAATCATTCAGGACCCGCTCAACGGTTTGCTGTGTGACCCGCAGGACCCCGACTCCCTGGGCCAGGCGATGTTGCGCTTGCACCAGAACCCGGAACTGCTGGCGCGTCTGAGCGGCCAGGCGCGGGTCAGCGTGGCGTCGTTACTGAACCTGGAGTTGATGCTCGACAGTTACCAAAGCATTTTTGCCCAGACGTTGCTGGACGACACCGCCCAGCGCAACCGGCATGCCCTGCCCCACCCGGTCTGAACACATCGGCATGCCTGCAAGCGATGCCGACATTACCACCGACGGCCCGAGACCTACCTGAGCAAGCGCTCCGGACCGTGCCTCTTCACTGAGACAAGCCATGCTCATCCCTTACCTGACCCGGTTACGACGACCCTCGGCGGTCCTGTTGCTGGGCTTGTTGATCAGCTGCATCACGCGAGCGGACGAAGCGTTCATCATCGGCGTCGACACGCACTTGATGAACAAACCCGGCACCTCCGTCCGCGCGTTCCAACTGCTGAAAGCGGCGGGAGTCGACTCGGTGCGCGACGATGCCTACTGGTCCAGCGCCGAGCCCCGACGAGGGTTATTGAAGATCGAGCCTTCGTGGCAGTCGTTCCTGAGCGCCGCCCAGGAACACCGATTGCGACCGCTGTTGGTGCTGGGCTACGGCAACCCGTTTTACGAGAACTACGCCAAACCGCGGAAACCCTCGGTGCGCGACGCTTACGGCAACTACGCCAGCTTCGTCACCCGCCAGCTCACCGACAGCGTGGACTTCTACGAGATCTGGAATGAGTGGGACAAGGAAAACCCGGTCGATCCGGGGTTCGCCAGGGACTACAGCTTGCTCATCGAACAAACCGCCCAGCGCATTCGCGCCAACCAGCGGCCGATGGTGATTCTGGCCGGCGCCGTCACCAGTCAGGGGATGGACCTGGGGTTTGCCGATCGGCTGGTGGAATCGGGCGTGCTCAACCATGTCGACGGGTTGTCGCTTCATCCGTATGTGTATTGCCGTTCGGATGAGCGCAACACCCCGGAAAACTGGATTGCCTGGCTGCGGCGGATCAGCGAGGACCTGAAGGACAAGAACCGCAACAACGGCCCGGTGCCGCTGTACCTCACCGAAATGGGCTGGCCCAGCAACGACGGGCGCTGCGGCGGTGATGAGAAGACCCAGGCGGCGTTTCTGGCACGCAGTTTCTTCCTGGCGCAGACGATGCCCAACGTCAAGGGCATGTGGTGGAACGGCCTGCTCAACGACGGCCCCGACGGCACTGATCCGGAGCAGAACTTCGGCCTGCTCAATCAGGACCTGAGCATCAAGCAGGCCTACCTGACGCTGAAGGCCATCAGCCCGACGCTGCATCAATTCCGTTACGACGCTGAAAAGAGTCGCGAAATCGACTCGCAATACCTGCTGCGGTTCGCCAAGGGCTCGGAGCAGATCATGGTCGCCTGGACCGCCGGGCTGCCGCGTTCGATCAAGGTCGACGCCAGCAGCGTGCTGCGCGGCAACGTGCAATACATCGACACCCGCCAGCCGCAACGCGGCCTGGTCGACAGCGGTATCCCGTGGAACTGCAACGACGGGCGTTGCTCGGCGCAAGTGCCGATCGATGACTTCCCGAAAATAATAAGCCTGGGCACACGCCCGGCACTGTTTGCCTTGCCCTGAATTCTGCCTTTTTTATTCCGGTCCGCCTTTAGAGCGCCCCTTCATTCAGGGCGCTGATGGCTCTTCACTGAGAGCGCTGATGCCCCTTTCACTCAGGGCGCTGATGGCTCCTGCGCACGACCCCTTTATCTCTTCTACAGGTCGACCACAATGATTGTGATCAATGCACGTTTTCTGACCCAGGAACTGCGGGGCGTTCAACGCTTCGCCGAACAGATCTGCCTGGCCCTCAAGCAACTGCGCGACGACGTGGTGTTTGTTGCCCCCCACGGCATTCAGATGTATGAGAGCGCCAAGGCCCTCGACGTGCAATGCATCGGCAGTCACAGCGGCCACCTGTGGGAACAACTGGACCTGCCCCTGTACCTGCGCCGTCAGGGCAACCCGTTGCTGATTTCCCTGTGCAGCACCGCGCCGCTGTTGTACGGCAATCAGATCGCGACCCACCACGACGTCACCTATGTGCGTCACCCGGAAAGCTACACGCGTACGTTTCGCCTCCTCTACCGGACCATGACGCCGATCATGCTGTCGCGGATCAAGTCGCTGCTGACGGTGAGCGCCTTCTCCAAGGGTGAAATCTCGCAGTTCTACACATTTCCGGAGAAGAAAATCTTCGTGGTGCCCAATGCCGTCAGCGGTGCGTTTCAACCGGGCCCGCCCCTTAAAGAGCAACAGGACTACCTGCTGGCGGTGTCTTCGCCCAGCGCGCACAAGAATTTCAGCCGGATGATTCAGGCGTTTCTGCTGCTGCGCGGCCACGATGATCTGCAACTGCGCATCGTCGGTGGCGCCAGCGGGATCTTCAGCGACGACAACCTGCAACGTCTGGCCAGTCGTGACCCGCGCATCCGCTTTCTGGGGCGCCTGAGCGATGACGAACTGATCAGCCAGTACCAGGGCGCCACGGCCTTTGTGTTTCCGTCGCTGTATGAAGGCTTCGGCATTCCGCCCCTGGAAGCCCAGGCCTGTGGTTGCCCGGTGCTGGCGGCGAACGCGGCGTCGATTCCCGAAGTGCTGCAGGCCAGCGCGCTGTATTTCGACCCGCTGGACATTGACCACATGGCCGCCGCCATGGAACGCATCCTGACGGACATGCCGCTGCGCCAGTCCCTGCGCCGACGGGGGCTGAACAACGTGGCGCGGTTCTCCTGGGAAGAGTCGGCACGACAGGTTTCCCAACGCATCGACGCGCTGCAGAGTCCGGCCAGAGACCGGCGCAGCAGCCAGGGCAGCGATGCCCTGGGTCGCGAATCTTCCAGCAACTGAGGCACTGCCATGAAACGCCTTGCCTATCTCGACGCATTGCGCGGCATCGCCGCCTTGATGGTGGTCTTCACCCATTTGTATGCACCGGTCATCGGTCACGTCTGGGTGCTGGATTACCTGATCGACCCCGGCAAATTGGGGGTGCTGTGGTTTTTCATGATCAGCGGCGTAGTAATTCCCTACAGCCTGAAGCCGGTGCCCGACGGCGCCCGACGCTTTCTGATCTCACGCTTCATGCGGCTGTATCCGGCTTACTGGCTGTCACTGGTGCTGTTTGTGCTGATGCTGCAGTTGACCGGCGCGCCGCTGCCGTCCTGGCCGCAGATCGTCGCCAACCTGACCATGGTGCAGGCGGCACTGGGCTTCGACGACGTGGTCGGCCTGTACTGGACGCTGTTCATCGAACTGGTGTTCTACGGCCTGTGCCTGGCGTTGTTCATCGCCGGCAAGCTGTACGACCTGGCCTTCCGGGCGCGCTGTTCGCTGGTGTTTCTGCTCGCCGCGCTGGCGATGAGCGTTGCCCGCGCGCTGACCGAACACAAACTGCCGGTGGCGCTGCCCCTGGCGTTGTCGCTGATGTTCTTCGGCTCGGTGTGGCGTCAGTGGTTGCTGGCTGAACACAGCCCGGCGCTGACGCGGAACCTGAAGATGCTGTTCGTGGCCTTCGCCGTGCTGTTGCCGCCGACGCTGATCATGGCGTACAGCAAGGACATGGGCACCGGCGAAACCTGGGGCCGTTACTGCTTCACCTACGCCGTGGCCATCGTCAGCTTCGTGCTGCTGACCCGCAGCGTGCGCCTGAACCACCCGGCGCTGGTCTGGCTGGGCGCAGTGAGTTACTCGCTGTACCTGCTGCACCCATCGATGGGCATGCTCAGCGAATTCCTGCTGCGCGGCACCGACGCACCCGGCCTGCTGGTGGCGCTGGTCGCGACGGTGCTGACCCTGGGCGCTGCCCATCTGTGCTTCCGCTACATCGAACACCCGTTCATCCAGCTCGGAAAACGCCTCAATAACCGCAAAGCCGAGACGCAGCCTGTCAGCGTCTGATTTAGCGCCTGCGCACATGGAAAGGCATGGGATGGCCCTCGCGAGCCTGGCTCGACGTGCCGGGCGTCCCTCAGCCGTTAATGCAGAGAATTCCAATGAAAATTGCAATCGTCCACGACTGGTTGGTGACATACGCCGGTGCCGAAAGGGTTTTGGCATCGCTGATCAACATCTGGCCCGAGGCGGATCTGTTCTCCGTCATCGATTTCCTCAGCGACGAGGACCGCGCCCGACTGAGCGGCAAGGTCGCGAAGACCACGTTCATCCAGCGCCTGCCCAAGGCCAAGACCAAATACCAGCGCTACCTGCCGCTGATGCCGATGGCCATCGAGCAACTGGACCTGTCCGGTTACGACCTGATCATCAGCAGCAGTCACGCCGTGGCCAAAGGCGTCCTGTGCGGGCCGGACCAACTGCACGTCAGCTACGTGCATTCGCCGATCCGTTACGCCTGGGACCTGCAGCATCAGTACCTCAAAGAGGCGAACCTGAGCACCGGCCTGAAAGGCAAAGTGGCGCGGATGATCCTGCATTACATGCGCATGTGGGATCAGCGCACGGCCGCGGGCGTCGATGACTTCATCGCCAACTCGCACTTCATCGGCGCGCGCATCACCAAGGCCTACCGTCGCGAATCCACGGTGATCTATCCGCCGGTGGACACCCTCGGTTTCGCGCTGCAGGAACAGAAGCAGGATTACTACTTCACCGCCTCGCGCATGGTCCCGTACAAGCGCATGCCGATGATCATCGAAGCCTTCGCGGCGATGCCGAACAAGCGTCTGGTGGTGATCGGCGACGGTCCGGAAATGGACAAGGCCAAGGCCGCCGCGGCCAACGCGCCAAACGTCACGCTGCTGGGCTATCAGCCGTTCGCGGTGCTGCAGGAACACATGAGCAACGCCAAGGCGTTCGTGTTTGCTGCCGAGGAAGATTTCGGCATCAGCCCGGTGGAGGCCCAAGCCTGCGGCACGCCGGTCATCGCATTCGCCAAAGGTGGCGTGGTGGAAACGGTCTGCGGTCTGGATCATCCGCAGCCGACCGGCGTGCTCTACCCGGAACAGAGTGTGGCGTCGCTGATGGCCGCCATCGAGACGTTCGAGATCAACGGTTCACGCATCACCGCGCAAGCCTGTCGGACCAACGCCGAGCGCTTCAGCGAAGCCCGCTTCGAACTGGAAATGCGCCAGTTCGTCGAGACCCGCCTGAGTGCTGCGCGTCAAAGCCGCCAGCCTGCGCACATCCGGCCGATGCAGATCGCGCCGACGCTGGTCAGCAGCGACCTCTCCGCCCGCGTTGTTCCGATCAAATCCGTCTGAGCGAGCCCAGCCTATGCGCACTCCATTAAGGGGCATCCTGCATGCCCACTCATCGTCGCTGTCCGTCGCTCACCGGCTGCTCGATCTGGCGGTCATCGCGGTCGGCGGTTACGGCGTCAACCTGCTCACCGGCACGCCAATGAGCTCCGAAGCCTGGATGCAGATTCTGCTGGCGGCGGTGGCTTTCCACTGGCTGGCCGAATACAACCAGTTGTACGGCTCGTGGCGTGGCGAGCGCATTGTGCGCGAGCTGCTGAAGGTCGCCAATTACTGGGGCCTGGCCTTCGTGCTGCTGCTGTTCGTCGATTACCTGCTGTTGCAGCCCGACGATCTGGCGGACGACAGCCAGATGGCCTGGTTTGCCGCCGTGCTGGTGGCGCTGTGTGGTTATCGTCTGGCGATTCGCAGCGTGCTGCACGCGTTGCGCGCCCAGGGTTTCAACACCCGGCGCGTGGCGATCGTCGGCACCGGCCATTGCGGCGAACGCCTGGCGATGTCCATCGAACGCGCGCCGTGGATGGGCCTGAACCTGCTGGGCTTCTATGACGAAGCGCCGCAGCAGATCGACCTGGCGCGCATCGGCCGACGCATTCCGGTGCTGGGCGATCTGGATCAACTGATCCAGGACGCCCGCGACGGCAAGATCGACAAGGTGTACATCACCCTCGAACTCGGCGCACAGGCGCGTTTGCAGGAACTGATCAAAGGCTTGAGCGACACCACCGCGTCGGTCTACGTGATCCCGGATGTGTTCATGTTCGAGTTGCTGCATGCCCGCAGCGAAAGCATCAACGGTTTGCCGAGCATCAGCATTTTCGATTCGCCCATGGATGGCGCCTGGAGCGTGGTCAAGCGTCTGGAAGACATCGTGCTGTCGAGCATCATCCTGACCATGATCGCCCTGCCGCTGATGCTCATCGCCCTGGCGATCAAGCTCACCTCCCCCGGCCCGGTGCTGTTCCGTCAACGCCGTTACGGCTTGGACGGGCGGCCGATCATGGTCTGGAAATTCCGCAGCATGAGCGTGCAGGAAAACGGCTCGGTGGTGACCCAGGCCACGCGCAACGACAGCCGCATCACGCCGCTGGGCGCGTTCCTGCGCCGTACCTCGCTGGACGAACTGCCGCAGTTCTTCAATGTGCTGCGCGGCGAGATGTCCGTCGTCGGCCCGCGCCCCCACGCTGTGGCCCACAACGAGCAATACCGCAAGCAGGTGTCGGGTTACATGCTGCGGCACAAGGTCAAGCCGGGCATCACCGGCTGGGCCCAGATCAACGGCTGGCGCGGCGAGACCGACACGCTGGACAAGATGCAGAAACGCGTTGAATTCGACCTGCAGTACATCGAGCACTGGTCGGTCTGGCTGGACCTGAAAATCATCCTGCTGACGCTCTTCAAAGGCTTCGTCAACAAGAACGCCTTCTAAAAAGAAAATCTGCCAAAAACAACAAACATGGCCAAGGGCTAGTAAGCTCGGGGGGAGGTGCACGGGTGCATGAGCGAATGTGATCCGATGTTCGGTGTAAGTAAGGGATGCAAAGAAATCACTGCGGTGCCAGTACGCACCTATTAGGATTAGAAGGAACATTCATATGAAAGTAACGTTAGCGGTCGTGCTGCTTTCCAGTCTGGTGTTGCAAGGCTGCGCATTCGCCCCCGGTCAGTACATGTCTTACAGCGATGTCACCGACAACGACCCCGACGGTCCCCAGGTCACGCTGATCAACATCACCCCTGCCACCCTTGCGCAGCAGCAGAAAACGGCGGACGCCGCGGCCAAACCGCTGCCCCCGGAACTGCTGAACTACAAGACCCCTGAATACGTCGTCGGCCCGGGCGACGCCTTGCTGGTGACCGTTTTCGAACACCCTGAACTGACCGCGCCGGGCTCCCAGGAACAACTGGACGCCAACAGCCGCGAAGTGCTGAACGATGGCACCGTGTTCTTCCCGTACGTGGGTCGTATTCAGGCGGCCGGCAAGACTGTTTCGCAGATCCGCGAGCAACTGCGCATGGGTCTGGCGCCGCAGTACACCGAAGTGAAAGTCGACGTCAAAGTGCTGCGCTACAACAGCCAGCGCGTCCTGCTGTCGGGTGCGTTCAAGACCCCTGGCCCGCAAGCGATCACCAACATTCCGCTGAGCCTGGTTCAGGCCATCAGCCAGGCCGGTCTTGATTTGACCGACGCCAACCTCGCCGGCCTGACCCTGCGTCGCGACGGCAAGGATTACGTGATCGACGTTGACTCGCTGAACCGCAAGGACTCGCAGATCAGCAAGATCTTCCTGAAAGACGGCGACTACCTGCACCTCAACAGCAACTCGAAAAACAAGATCTACGTGCTGGGCGAAGTTCAGCGCCCGCAAGTGATCTCGTTCAGCACCACCAGCGTGAGCTTGCTGGAAGCGCTCGGCACCTCTGGCGGCTTGAGCCCTGACGCGGCCGATGGCGATGCGGTGTATGTGATTCGTGCACAGGACGCCACCCACGGCGCGACGGTTTATCACCTCGCTGCGAAGAAGCCGACCAGTTATGCGCTGGCGAAAGGCTTCGAGCTGGCGGCCCAGGACGTGGTGTTTGTCGGCCCGGCCAACATCACCCGCTGGAGCCGTTACGTGAGCCAGTTGCTGGGTTCGAACAACATCATCCAGACCGGTGCGATGTTCAGGAATTGATGGTGCAGGCAGCTTCAAGCGGCACGTTTGGAGCTGCAAGCTGACAGCCGCGCAACAGAGCAACAGAGAAATCCTCGCAGTGGTCCGACTGCGGGGATTTTTTTTGGATTGAATTTGGCAGCGGCAAGTGTTGCTTAGGCAACACCGGATCAACAATTACGTGCGCCTGGATCAACAGTCTGGGGTGTCTGGCAGTATTGCAGCTGAGGCTGATCGCCGGATTCACGGGGGCAACGAACGATTGAGGGGGCTGGCACACATGCTGCTTCACTCCCTTCAAAGGGTCTTCACGCCCATTACTTCGCGTTGAACGCGGCCTGCACGGTGCCAAGCACCCCGGGTGACTGACCCCAAGGAAACAACACATGTTGGTAGTTTCGATTTCAGGTAGCCCTTCCACCCGATCGCGCTCGGGCGTGGTGCTGCACCATGCCGCGCACTGGCTCAAGGACCGTGGCGTGGAAGTGAACGGTGTGCGCATTCAGGATTTCGCCGCCGAGGATTTGCTCTACGCCCGATTCGACAGCCCACAGGTGGTGGCTTTCATCGACGCAGTGGCGAAGGCGGATGGCTTGCTGATCGGCACGCCGGTGTACAAGGCGTCGTTTTCGGGGGCGTTGAAGACGCTGCTCGACCTGCTCCCGGAGCGTTCATTGCACGGCAAAGTGGTCTTGCCGATCGCCACGGGTGGGAGCATTGCACACATGCTGGCGGTGGATTACGCGCTGAAACCGGTGCTGTCCGCGCTGAAATGCCAGGAAGTGCTGCACGGGGTGTTCGCCATCGACAGCCAGATCAGCTACGGCGAGAACGCGTTGGGCGGTGATCTGGATGAACTGCTGACCCAGCGACTGCATGACGGCCTGGATCACTTTTTACTGGGCCTCCAACACCGGACCCATGCGCGTCACAAGGAAGCGGGCGGGCATTTGAAGCTGGCGTTGTAAGCCTTTGAATCAACCCTGACGTGCTTTCGAAGCAACGCTGACTTCGGCATTGTATTCGCCACGGTTGTCGAACTCGTGGGCGCGTTGCAGTTGTGGCTGTTCCATCAGTTGCGCTTTGCGGGCCTGGAATTCGTCGTAGGACAAGCCGCGACGGTTGAGGTCTTCGAGGGCCAGCTGGTGGGTTTCTTCAGCGCTGTAAGGGCGCAGTTCGGGATGATTGCCAGCGGCACAACCGGCGAGAACGGAGGCGGAGAGTAACAGGGAGAGGGCAAGAAGACGGTTCATTGGGAGCCTCCATTCGGCTCGTTTCTGGAATGAAGCCAAGGCTACGCGCCGGGCCTTTCCAGCAGAAATCAGTCGTCTTGATAGTGGCTATCGGGTTTGGCGCGTATGCGGGGTTGCCCCGGTGCATCTGCCTGTATAGAACCTGCGGGCTCTGATCTTAATCACACCGAAGATGTATCTGACGACGCAGATCCTGTGGGAGCGAGCTTGCTCGCGAATGCATTCTGCCTGCGACGAATCAATCGCCTGACACGCCACCTTCGCGAGTAAGCTCGCTCCCACATTTACGTCGTTGGCACGACGGGGATCTTCCACAGACTTCAGCGTTGGCTCTGAGAAATCGTCAGACCAAAAAGTGCCACAACAGCGACGTGCCGATCAGCCCGACCACCGAGACAATCGTCTGCAGCACCGACCACACCCAAATCGTCTGCTTCAGTTGCAGGCCGAAGTACTCGCGGACCATCCAGAACCCTGCGTCGTTGACGTGGCAGAAGAACACCGAGCCCGCCCCGATCACCAACGCCACCAGTGAGGCTTCCACCGGCGCCAGCCCGGCCATCATCGGTGCAAGAATGCCCGCCGTGGTGGTGGTCGCGACGGTGGCCGAACCGGTGGCCTGACGCAGCGCGACCGCAATCAGCCACGCCAGCAGCAGGTACGGCATGTGCGCGCCTTCGGCCACTTTGCTGATGGTCTGGCTGACGCCGGCGTCCAGCAACGTTTGCTTCAGGCCGCCGCCCGCACCGATGGTCAACAGCAACACGGCAATCGGCGCCAGGCTTTTACGCAGCGTGCCGCCCACTTGTTCGCGGGAAATACCGTTGGCCCAGCCCAGACACACCGTCGCCGCCAGCACCGCAATCCCCAACGCCACCAGCGGCTCACCGAGGAATTTCAGCGTCAGCGCGATGTTGCTTTCCGGCTCCATGGCGATTTTCGCCAGGGTGCTGCCGAGCATCAGGATCACCGGCAGCAGAATGATCAGCAACGAGATACCGAAGCTCGGTTGGCGGGAGGCATTGGGTTTGGCCGAGAACAGCTCGCCCAGCTCTGCCGGTTCCTCGATGTGCATGCGCTTTGACAGCCAGTTGCCGTACAGAGGACCGGCCAGAATCACCGCCGGCACCGCCACGCAGAAACCCAGCAACATGGTCAGGCCCAGATCGGCGTGCAAGGCGCTGACGGCGATCAGCGGTCCCGGGTGCGGCGGCATCAGCGCATGCAGCGTGGTCATGCCGGCCAGCGCCGGAATCGCGATTTTCAGCAGCGGCTGATTCGACTGGCGTGCCATGACGAAAATGATCGGCACCATCATCACCAGACCCACTTCGAAGAACAGCGGCAGGCCGATGACCATGGCCACCAGGGCCATGACCCACGGCAGAGCCTTGCCCTTGCCCAGCCCCAGCAACGTCGAGGCAATGCGATCCGCCGCGCCGGACTCGGCCATCAACGCACCGAGCATGGCACCGAGGGCAATGATGATTCCGGCCTCACCGAGAATCCCGCCCGCGCCCTTGCTGAACGCCTTCGCCACTGCCTCCGCTGGCAACCCCGCACCTATCCCTGCGATGAATGTGCCCACCAGAATCGACAGAAACGGCGGGAGCTTGGTCGCGCTGATCAGCACGATGATGGTGGCAATGGCGATCAGGCAGCAGATGATCAGGCGAGTGTCATGAAACACCCAGGCAGCAGATGACAGATCCAACGCGGAACCCCTTATCGGTCGGTTTTTATTTCAGGACGGATTGAAACAATATGTTTCAGCCGGCCGAACCATACCGGATGCGGCATTGCGTCGCAGTTAAATTTTCACAGGATCTGGCCGTTTCGCCACCGGTCTCCCACCTGGAGCGCGATATCACCCTGTAGGAGCAAGCTTGCTCGCGAAGGCGGCATTTGAGTCACGTGCGCATTCGATCAGCACCTCGCGCAACCCCTGGGCAGCGGCTGACAATTGGTGGTCCGCCTGGGTCATCAAGCCAATACGACGCTCGATGCGCGGGCCTTCCAGGGCAATGCAGCGAGCGCCGAGCTCTTCCATCTGCGCGATGCACAGCGACGGCACCGCGCTGACGCCCAGGCCGTTGGCGACCATGCGGCCCACCGTCGACAGCTGATGGCTTTCGAACGCCACCGACAGTTTGCCGTGCTGGCTCTGCAGGTCCTGCTCCAGCAACAAACGCACAGCGGACGGGCGTTGCAGGGTGATGAAATCGTGACGCAGCAGCTCGTCCCAACTCACTTCGCTGCGCGCGGCCAATGGCGAATCCTTCGGCACCACGGCGACGAAGCGATCCATGTAGAACGGCGTAAAAATCAGGTGGGTGCCAGATTCAGGTTCGAAACCAATGCCCAGCTCCACGCGCCGATGCCCGACCATTTCCACCACCTGCTCGTTGATCACGTCGTGCACCGCCACATTTACCCGTGGGTAGCGCTCGCGAAACACCTTCAGCGCGATCGGCAGCAAGTTGCCCGCGTAGGACGGCATCGCCGCCACCGAGACTTTGCCCATTTGCAGGGTGAAACGCTGTCGCAGCAGCTCTTCGGTGTTGTCCCAGTCAGCGAGCAACTGCCGGGCCAGCGGCAGCAAGGCCTCGCCCTCGGGCGTCAGGCTGACATTGCGCGTGGTGCGGGTCAGCAATTGCCCGCCCAGGTCCTCCTCCAGCGCCTTGATGGTCAGGCTCAACGCCGGTTGCGATAGATGCAGTCGTTCACCGGCCTGAGCGAAACTCAAGCACTGCGCCACTGCCAGAAACGCCCGAAGCTGTTTCACGTTCATATATTTGGATTACTTATCAATCGATCAAAAAAACAAAATTAACAAATCAGTGCTTGCGAGAGAAGATGCGGCCAACGCTCTCCGATGCTTAGATTGTCGGACACAACTACAAATAAGGCGGGATCTCACCATGGCTGGACTCGACAAACGCGTGGCAACCTACGCTGAAGCCCTTGCCGGGCTGACTGACAACATGACTGTGCTGTCCGGCGGCTTCGGACTCTGCGGCATTCCCGAAAACCTCATCGCTGAAATCAAACGCATGGGCGTGAAGGGCCTGACAGTGGTTTCCAACAACTGCGGCGTCGACGGCTTTGGCCTGGGCATCCTCCTTGAGGACCGGCAGATCCGCAAAATGGTCGCGTCCTACGTCGGTGAAAACGCCCTGTTCGAGCGCCAGTTGCTCAGCGGCGAACTGGAAGTCGAACTCACCCCCCAGGGCACCCTGGCCGAAAAAATGCGCGCTGGCGGTGCCGGCATTCCCGCGTTCTATACCGCCACCGGCTACGGCACCCCCGTCGCGGAAGGCAAGGAAACCCGCCAGTTCAACGGCCGCAACGTGATTCTCGAAGAAGCCATCACCGGCGACTTCGCCATCGTCAAAGGCTGGAAGGCTGACCACTTCGGCAACGTGGTCTACCGTCACACCGCGCAGAACTTCAATCCGGTGGTGGCCACGGCCGGCAAGATCACCGTGGTGGAGGTCGAAGAAATCGTCGAGCCCGGCGTGCTGTTGCCCACCGAAATCCACACCCCCGGCATCTATGTCGATCGCGTGATCCTGGGCACGTTCGAGAAGCGCATCGAGCAGCGAACCGTCCGAAAAGCCTGACATCAGCGTCGTCCTCGAACCGCTTTCCCCCTTTGTATTTCCGGCGCTGGGGCTTCCCACAGGCCGGACAGAATAAAAGAGACCCAAGACCATGGCACTCTCCCGCGAACAAATGGCACAGCGCGTTGCGCGCGAACTGCAAGACGGCTTCTACGTAAACCTGGGCATCGGCATTCCGACCCTGGTCGCCAACTACGTCCCGGACGGCATCGACGTGATGCTGCAATCGGAAAACGGCCTGCTCGGCATGGGCGCCTTTCCCACCGAAGAGACCATCGACGCTGACATGATCAACGCCGGCAAACAGACCGTGACGGCGCGCAAGGGCGCGTCGATTTTCTCGTCGGCCGAGTCCTTCGCCATGATCCGTGGCGGCCACGTTGACCTGACCGTGCTGGGCGCGTTTGAAGTGGACGTCGAAGGCAACATTGCCTCGTGGATGATCCCCGGCAAGCTGGTCAAAGGCATGGGCGGCGCGATGGATCTGGTGGCCGGCGCCGACAACATCATCGTCACCATGACCCACGCGTCCAAGGACGGCGAATCCAAGTTGCTGTCGCGCTGCAGCCTGCCGCTGACCGGCGCCGGCTGCATCAAGAAAGTGCTGACCGACCTCGCGTACCTGGAGATCGAAAACGGCGCCTTCGTGCTGCGCGAAACCGCACCGGGCGTGACCGTCGATGAAATCATCGCCAAGACCGCCGGCAAATTGATCGTGCCGGATGACGTGGTCGAAATGACGTTCTGATGGACCCGGCAATGGCGCGGTTCTGCAGGATCCGCGTCATGCCCCACGTTTTCGCCACACCCTAAGCATTTGCTGCACCCGCACCTTTGGTCAGACCGCCCTGCCCCTTCAGCGATGAAGGGGCTTTGCTGTATCTGAGCCGGTGCTTTTTTCGCGTCACCGCCAACACTTGAAACTGCCGTCCAAAAAACCTGAACAATAACTCCAAGAGGTAATAAACGTGGCCGCCGACATCGAAGAAAGCCGCTCCGCCCGCTTTGCCCTGCGTTGCGCCAAATGGGCGGAACGCTGGTTCCCGGACTCGTGGGTGTTCGCCGCCCTGGCCGTGGTCATCGTCACGCTTGCCACGCTGGTCATCGGCGCCAAACCCGCCGACACCGCCAAAGCCTTCGGTGACGGTTTCTGGAGCCTGATCCCCTTCACGATGCAAATGGCCTTCGTGGTCATTGGCGGTTACGTCGTCGCCAGTTCGCCACCGGCGGTCAAACTGATCGACCGCCTGGCGCGCATCCCGAAAAACGGCCGCTCGGCCGTGGCCTGGGTCGCGCTGATCAGCATGGTGGCCTCCTTGCTCAACTGGGGACTGTCGCTGGTTTTCGGTGGTTTGCTGGTGCGGGCCCTCGCCCGGCGTACCGATCTGAGAATGGATTACCGCGCCGCCGGTGCCGCGGCTTATCTGGGCCTGGGCGCGGTGTGGGCCTTGGGCCTGTCGTCGTCCGCCGCGCAGTTGCAAGCCAACCCGGCCAGCCTGCCGCCGTCGATCCTGGCGATCACCGGGGTGATTCCGTTCACCCAGACGATCTTCCTCTGGCAGTCCGGCGTGATGCTGCTGGCCCTGGTGGTGGTCTCGATCATCGTCGCCTACGCCACAGCGCCCGGCCCGGCCAACGCCCGCGATGCCAAGGAATGCGGCATTGACCCGAGCTTTAGCCTGCCACCGCTGCCGCCGCGAACCCGCCCGGGCGAATGGCTGGAATACAGCCCGCTGCTGATCATTCTGATGGTCGCACTGGCGTCCGGCTGGTTGTACAACGAGTTCAGCACCAAGCCCGCGATCACCGCGATCTCCGGCCTGAACACCTACAACTTCCTGTTCATCATGGTCGGCGCGCTGCTGCACTGGCGTCCGCGCAGTTTCCTCGATGCCGTGGCTCGCGCCGTGCCGACCACCACCGGCGTGCTGATCCAGTTTCCGTTGTACGGCTCGATTGCCGCGCTGCTGACAACCGTCAAGGGCGGGGACGCGCAAACGGTCGCGCACCACATCTCGACGTTCTTCACCAGCATCGCCTCCCACGACACCTATGCGCTGCTGATGGGCGTGTACTCGGCGATTCTCGGGTTCTTCATTCCGTCCGGCGGCGGCAAGTGGATCATCGAAGCGCCGTACGTGATGCAGGTCGCCAACGATCTCAAATACCACCTCGGCTGGGCGGTGCAGATATACAACGCCGCCGAAGCCCTGCCGAACCTGATCAACCCGTTTTACATGCTGCCGCTGCTGGGCGTGCTCGGCCTGAAGGCACGGGATTTGATCGGCTTCTCGTTCGTGCAGCTGTTGGTGCATACGCCGCTGGTGCTGTTTCTGCTGTGGGTGCTCGGCACGACGCTGGCGTATATCCCGCCGGTCATGCCTTGATTGAATAAATAACGCGGGAGGGTAAATGTCGCCCACAGAGGTGACTCGCGCACAGAGGGGACTGATTTATTTACAACGCTTCACCGTAAATTAATCTGTCCCCGGTTGCAGGTTGCAGGTTGCAGGTTGCAAAACGTCACCCCCCGACACTGTATTCCCGCTCCACCTGGGAAACCCGCGTAGTGCATCGCCGATACCAGGTGGACCGGCCGCGCTCGCGGATTTCCCGGTGTTCCGGATGTTCCTTCCAGGCCAGGATTGCTGCTTCGTCCGTCCAGTAAGACACGGTGATCCCCAGCCCATCGTCGGTGCGTGCCGATTCCACGCCGAGGAACCCCGGCTGCTGACGAACGAGCTCAAGCATCCGCCGGGCCGCGTCGTCATATTCCTGAGCGTCGAGCTCAGTGCGGATTGAAGTGAAAATCACCGCGTAATACGGCACGCCAAAGGTGTTTGCCATCATCATGTCAAATCAACTCCGCCGCGCAGGCCAGCACAAACGCCTTCACCAGCGGCGGGGTGCTGCCCTCCAGCGCGGCGCGTTCCGGTTGAAACAGCGTCGCGACGAAGAACGGATGACTGTCGAGCTCCATGGCGCGCACCTCGTCGTCTTCGTCATAGCCGGATACTTTCAGCGGGCCGGCAAACACGTCGGCCTCCAGTTCCTTGCGCAAACCATAGCGGCAGCGGTAGCGCTCGTGGGTTTCCAGTGCGTCGTACGCGGCGGCAATTCGCGAACCTGGGCGCAGGCGAATCGGTGCGAAGGCCTCGACCAGCGAGCAACTCAAGGGCGTGATGATTGCGTTCTCCGATTCCGGCGCGGTCTCGGCATGCTCGGCATCGGCCCAGCCCAGCTGATTGCGCGCGTACTCCAGCAACGCATGCTGAAAGCCGCCGCACGTCCCGAGAAAGGGAACCTGCCGCTTCCGGGCGAAGCGAATCGCCGTCAGCGCGCCGTCCATGTCGCGATAAGGGCTGGCCGGCACGCACCAAATGCCATCGAAGCCCTGCAAGCTCGCGCCATCCCCGATGTGCGTCGTCGGCACCCACGTTGCCTGCACGCTGAGCCCCGTTTCGTTCGCCACCCTGTCCAGCGCCACGGGTATGGCCTGATGTGCCGGCACGCTTGGGTCGTAGTCACCTACCAATGCGATCCGGATTTTCTGCCGCTGAGTCATGTGTGCTCCCTGATATCAAAACGCTTTGCGTGGGGTCCGGAGGCGACTATAAGCTTGTGGCCCTGCAATCAGAATGGGCGTCCGGGCAAGTGATCAATGCAGCTGCGCACTATCGAATCAACCATGCCGACCTCACCCTCATCCTCGCGCTGGTGCGGGGGCGGACCCTGGCCAAGGCCGCCGATCTGCTGAAGGTCGATGTCTCGACGGTGTTTCGCGCGGTGCGGCGGATGGAAAAGTCGATGGGCACAACGCTCTTCGACAAGAGCCGCGCCGGCTACGTACCGACCAGCGCAGCACTGGCGCTCGCCCAACAGGCGGAGAGTGCCGAAAACGCGCTGGCCCTCGCGCAGTTGAGCCTCGAGCAGGGCCGGCAAGTCGTCAGCGGCACCGTGCGCCTGACCTGCACCGAAGCCGTCCTGCAAAGCCTGTTGCTTCCCGCCTTGAGCCGCTTCATGCCGGACTACCCGGGCCTGCGCCTGGAACTGAACACGTCCAGCACCTTTGCCAACCTGAGCCGCCGCGATGCCGACATTGCCCTGCGTCTGACCAACACGCCGCCCGAGCATCTGGTCGGCACTCGCCTGGGCACGGTCGGATATCGGGTCTGCTCGAGCGAGGCCTACGCGCGACGCTGCGGTGATCGGGCCCTCGACGACATGGACTGGATCGCCCCCGACGATTTCCTGCCCGACCACCCCACCGTGATGTGGCGTCGGCAGCATCTGCCCGGCGTGAACCTCGCCTACCGCTGCAGCTCCATGCTTGCCGTCGCCCAACTGGTGCGCGCAGGCATGGGCGTAGCAGCGCTGCCGGATTTCATGGCTCGGGACAGCGAGGTTCAGCCTTTGAGCGAGGCAATCGAAGGGCATGCCACCGGGCTGTGGCTGCTGACGCGCCCGGACTGCCGAGCCTTGCGCTCGGTGTCGGCGTTGTTCAGCGAGCTGACCAAGGCGATTCAGCTGTAGGCCGACAGCACCGGAATGATGCCAGCTGTGCCGACGCCTTCCCGGCTGAAGCCGGTCCCACTAAGTACGCGCTGTTCTTGAAGCCTGCGTTCAGCCAGGAAAGAAGCCAGCACATTGAGATTGATCGGGCACGACGCTTTCAGTGGGACCGGCTTCAGCCGGGAAGAGGCCGGTTCAGTCGCTATCACTTTCTCGCTAAAACGGGGACAGATTAATTTACGGTGAAGCGCTGTAAATAAATCAGTCCCCTTTAAAAGCCACTTTAAAAGCCGTTTAACCACCCCGCCGCTCCCGGCGAAACTGGCCCGGCGGCATGCCGTGGGCTTTACGAAAGCGCCGTGAAAAATACGCTTCGTCGGTAAACCCGCAGATCTCGGCGATGTGGCTCAAGGGTTTGCTGCTGTTCATCAAATGCGTGCGCGCCAGCCGCATGCGCCGCTCCAGGACCAGTTCGGAAAAGCTGTTGCCGGTTTCCTTGCGCAGCAGGTGGGTCAGGTAATTGGGCGACAGAAAGGCCGCCGCCGCGGCATCGGTGAGGGTCATGGCAGGATCGGCAATGTGCGCGCGAATATAGTCGATCACCCGACTCATCGCATCGCGCCGTCCCCGCCGCTCGGCCTTGTTCGCCGACAGCGCCAGCAACTGCGCTTCGTAGCGATTGCACACCGTGCCAATCAGCTGCAACAGGCAGCCCCGCAGAATGGCGCCGGAGCCCAACTGCCTGCCGCGATCCATGTCGCGCATCTGCCCCAGCAGCGCGGTCACCTCAGCGAAGTCGGCGTCATCAAGGGTGAAATCCAGATGTTCCTGAAACCGGAACGGCGCCAGCTCAGGCGCCTCGGCGACGGGCACGTCTTCAAGGTCCATCGGATCGCACTGCAGATGCTGCAGGAGAAAGTCCTGAGAAAAGTTGATGACGACAAAATTGCCGTCTTCCGGGTGCGGAATCACATGCAGGCGATGGGGCAGGATGAACGCCAGGGTATTGCGCGGAAACGGCCTGACCGCGCCACCGATGTGCTGCACGGTGTCGCCGCCGAGGTTGATCTGGATCTGGAAATAGTCATGACGATGGGGCGCCGTCAGCGCGGGTCGGGCGGACTTGTCACGGATGTAGAAATCCATGCGGTCGCTGCGCTGCTGCATGCCATAGGTCTGGATGCGGGAGGGATGGGCCATCGCTGAAACACCTGAAATCGCGGGTTCGGACTGCCCCATGGTAGGGCAACGGCGGCAGCCGAACCAAAGGATTCTCAGGCGGGCGTAACGTGGGATCAGCCGATTGTCACATTCAGCTCGGCAATGCCTTCGATCCCGGCGGTGACCACATCACCGCGCTGCAAAGCGCCTACCCCGGCCGGCGTGCCGGTGTAGAGCAGGTCGCCCGCCTTGACTCCGACCGACTGCGACAGGTGCGCGATCACGTCCCTGACCGCCCAGATCTGGTCAGACAGATCGCCCTCCTGACGGCGCTCGCCATTGACGTCCAGCCAGATCGCGCCGGCTTCCGGATGGCCGATCTCGCTGACCGGGCGCAGCGGTGTGGCGGGCGCGGAGGCGTCGAAGGCTTTGGCCCACTCCCACGGCCGGCCCATTTTCTTGGCCTGCGCCTGCAAGTCGCGGCGTGTGAGGTCCAGGCCGACGCCGTAGCCCCATACATGGGTCAAGGCGTCCTGCGGGTCAATATTCACGCCGTCCTTGCCGATCGCCACGACCAGTTCGATCTCGTGATGCAGGTCCTCGGTGAGCGGCGGGTAAGCAATCTGGCCTTCAGCGGGCACCACGGCGTCAGCGGGCTTCATGAAGAAGAAAGGCGGCTCGCGGTCGGGGTCGTGGCCCATTTCTCGGGCGTGATCGGAGTAATTGCGGCCGACGCAGAACACCCGGCGAATCGGAAAACGGCTAGCCGTCCCGGCAACGGCCAGGGAGGGTGTGGCAACGGGGGCGATAACGAACTCGGTCATGGCAGTGTCCTTGATTAAAGGTGGCTCGGCATGGGGTTGAGTGTGGCGGTTGATCGCTCAGCCGGGTTGGACAGATCCCATCTGGTTTTGGACAAAACAACGCAGCTCAACGCAACGAGCCGAGCCGAGCCGAGCCGACAGATCAGCCACGCCCCACAAACGGCATACCACTGGCCATGACGGTCATGTTCAGCACGTTGGCCGACAAAGGCAGCCCGGCCATGTAACTCACCGCTTCGGCGACGTGCTGCACGTTCATGGTTGGCTCGACCTGCAGCTCACCGTTGGGCTGCAAAACGCCTTTGGTCATGCGATCGGTCATTTCGGTGAGGGCATTGCCGATGTCGATCTGACCGCAGGCAATATTGAACTGCCGACCGTCCAGTGCAGTACTTTTGGTCAGGCCCAATACCGCATGCTTGCTCGATGTATAAGGCGAGCTGAACAGCCGTGGCGTGTGCGCCGAAATCGAGCCGTTGTTGATGATTCGTCCGCCCTGAGGCACCTGGCGGCGCATCAGTCCGAAGGCGGCGCGCACACACAAAAACATCCCGGTGACGTTGGTGTCGATGACGTTCTTCCACTGCTCCACCGACAGCTCATCCATCGGCACCGCCGGTGCGCCGATGCCAGCGTTATTGAACGAAACGTCCAGTCGACCGAATGTGCGTTCAATGGTCGCGAACAACGCTTCGACGCTGGCCGGATCGCGCACATCCGTCGGCACCGCCAGCGCCTGCTGCCCGGCAGCCTCGGCCTGATCGACCAGCGCCTGCAACGGCTCGGGCCGACGTCCGGCCAGCACCACGGCAAAGCCGTCAGCCAGCAGTTGCAGCGCCACGGCGCGACCAATACCGCTGCCGGCGCCTGTGACCAGAGCGACTTTCAATACAGAAGATGAAGACATGGGCGATTCCTTTGGTGTCAGAGAGCGTTCTGCGGTCAATATCGCGGCACCCACCGCGTATCAGCTGTGAACAGGCGTCAGCACCGGCTTGCCCGCGTAGAACGCCAGCAGGTTGTCGGCGACCATTTGCACCGTGTCGCGCGATGCCTCCGGCGACAACCCTGCCAGATGCGCGGTAAGGACCACGTTGTTCAAGGCTTTCAGGGCATCGGGGACATGGGGCTCGTCGTCAAATACGTCCAGCGCCGCACCGGCCAGGCGGCCGTGCTGAAGCGCGTCGATCAGCGCATCGGTGTCGACGACGCTGGCCCTGGCGATATTGACGAGGAAGCCCTCGGCGCCCAACGCATCGATGGCCGCCTTGTCGATCAGGTGCCGCGTCGCCCCGCCGCCCGGCGTCGCGACCACCAGAAAGTCCGACGCTTCGGCCAGCGCCAGCGGGGTCGCGCAATAGTTGAAATCCACGCCCGCCCGGGGTGAGCGGCTGTGATAGTGGATGACCATGTCAAACCCCAGCGCGCGTTTGGCGATGGCCATCCCGACCGAGCCAAGGCCGAGAATGCCCAGGCGTTTGCCGGCGAACGAGGGCCGTGTGACCTTGCGCCATTCGCTGCGGCGCACCGACGCGTCGGCCTGGGGAATGTCGCGAACCGCCGCCAGCAGCAAGGCCATCGCGTGGTCCGCCACCGTCGGGGCGTTCACCCCTGCGCCGTTGGTCACCACGATGCCCCGCGCCTCGGCGGCTTCGAGGTCGACACGCTCGTAGCCCGCGCCAATCACACAGATGATCCCAAGGTTCGGCAGCGCCGCCATTTCCTCGGCAGTGAACCCCAGCGGCCCACGGGTCAGCACCGCATCAATCTCCTCACCGCCATTCGCCACCGCCTCGGCACGCATCGCCGGCGTCGGCGCCAGAATCAGGCGAAAGCCGCTGCTTTCCAGAATCGGTAAATACATGTTCACGCTTTCAACCAGCACCAACACCGTTTTCATCATCCCTCCGCCAAGCGAAATTCGTGGTGCTGACAGTAGCGCGAGTGAGAGCGGTTGGGCAGGGGCGAACATGGAAATCCATAGTTATGACGCTGCGCATTAGCCCGGCAGCCCCATTAACGTCACACGGAACGCCGACACTTTAAGGCACCCAATACCGGATCAACGGACCAGCTGTGGCCTCAACTGTTTCCATCAAACCGACAGCCATTCCCCCCAAAACGACAACCCCCGTTGCCCGCCATGCCCGTTGCTGTTTAAGGTTTGAGCCCTGCGACACCTGATTTTTCACAACAAAACGATGTGCCACGCGGTGCGGCAACGGCTGCGCCATGAACGGACTTGCACAAAAAGGAACGTCAGAACCATGTTGAAAGGATTATCCAGAACGTTGAGCGGCGCCGCGATCGCCGGTGTGTTGTTGTCATCCGCCGTGGCCCTGGCGGCCACTGACACAGGCAAGGAACCGGGTCGGGCGCTGGCGGCGAAGATCGGCGTGCCATGGCCGGCGGTCATTGCCCATCGCGGTGCATCGTTCAATGCGCCCGAGGAGACCGTCCCGTCCTACACGCTGGCCCGCGAACTGGGTGCTGACTACCTGGAGATGGACATCCAGCGCACCAGGGATGGCGTGCTCATCGCCCTGCATGACAACACGCTGGAGCGCACCACCAACATCGCCGAGGTTTACCCGCAACGGGCCAAGGACCCGCTGAACACCTTCACGCTGGAAGAAATCAAGCGTCTGGACGCCGGCTCGTGGTTCAACAAGGCCTACCCCGATCGCGCCCGCGCCACCTACGCCGGGCTGAAGATTCTGACGCTGGACGAGGTCATCGACATCGCCGAAGGCGGCAAGAACAAGCCCGGTCTGTACATCGAAACCAAGGTGCCGGCGCAGTTTCCGGGCATTGAAGAGGATTTGAAGAAGAAGCTCGATCAGCGTGGGTGGCTGAGCCAGCGTCCTGCCGCCGAGAAAGGCTATGTCAACGTCGCCCACATGCCGGGCCGCGTGGTGCTGCAGACCTTTGAAAAACCAAGCCTGGAATTGCTGCAGAAGAGCATGCCCGACACGCCGAAAGTCCTGCTGCTGTGGCTGGGTGATGGCTCCATCGAAACGGCGTCGGGCAAGACCTTCAAGGACTCGGGGGCCAAGGACAAGGCCAGCTTCTACGCCAGCCAGCAGGTGAAATCGAAAGAGGAATTTGCCGCCTGGATGGACTGGGCCAAAGCCCACGGCGCGGTGGGGACCGGGCCGTCGGCAGCGCTGAAGAACGGCGGGGACCAGAGCTACAGTGATCTGGTGCAGCCGTGGATGAACAAGATGGCCCATGATCGCGGGATGATCGTTCACCCGTACACCGTGGATGACGCCGTGGATTTCAAGGCGATCAGCGAACAAGGCGTGGACGGGTTCTTCACCAACCGGGCTTCGGAACTGCTGAAGTTCTACGGCCGACCATCGAAGGAAAGCATGGACTCAATCCTGAAACGCAGCGGTTTTTGAGCCAGAACCGCCGGCATTTGCCGGCGATTCAACTGCAAGAGCGGATCAAGCCAGCTCTGCAACCACCGCCGCCAACGCTTTCGCCGGATCGGCCGCCTGGCTGATCGGGCGGCCGATGACCAGGTAATCAGAACCCGCATCCAGCGCCTGACGCGGCGTCAGAATGCGACGCTGATCGTCCACTGCGCTGCCGGCCGGACGAATGCCCGGGGTCACCAGTTGCAGTGACGGGTGCGCCGCTTTCAGCGCCTGGGCTTCCAGCGCGGAACACACCAGACCGTCCATCCCGGCTTTCTCAGCCAGCGCCGCCAACCGCAGCACTTGCTCCTGGGGCTCGATGTCCAGACCGATCCCGGCCAGATCCTCGCGCTCCATGCTGGTCAGCACGGTCACGCCGATCAACAGCGGCTTGGGGCCAGTGCGCTGATCCAGCACGTCGCGGCAAGCCGCCATCATGCGCAGGCCGCCGGAGCAGTGCACATTGACCATCCACACGCCCATTTCAGCGGCGGCCTTGACCGCCATCGCCGTGGTGTTGGGAATGTCATGGAATTTGAGGTCCAGGAACACTTCGAAGCCCTTGGCGTTGAGGGTTTCGACGATGTCCGATGCGCAGCTGGTGAACAGCTCCTTGCCCACTTTGACCCGGCACAGCTTAGGGTCCAGCTGATCAGCCAGATTCAACGCGGCTTCGCGGGTCGGGAAATCCAGGGCGACGATGATGGGGGTCTGGCAGGCGGACATGGGCGGGTTCTCTGGCAATTCGAAATCGGCGCGCATTGTAGCCGAACATCCCGCAGGGCGGGACCCGGCAATCGGTAAATGCCTGCCCGACCCGCGCCTGGCGTCGTGCATCTCCTACAATTGAACCACTGGACAGCGCCGCTGCTCCAAGCCTTATCACAAGAAGGAGTGCGTTATGCCCTGGTATGCCTGGTTAATTCTGGTCGTTGCAATCGGCTCGATCGTCGGCGGTCTGCTGATGCTCAAGGATTCAGCGAAGAAACTGCCCCTGACCGATGAACAGCTCAAGCGCGTTCACGAGCGCAATGCCGAGATGGACGCAAAAGAAGCGCGAGACCGCTGAACCACCCTGCCCGCCGATGCCGCTGAAGCACGTTGCGGGAGCGCGTTTTCAGCGCTCCCCCATCGCACCAACCTTATCACCCGCTGCGCGTTCCCGGCAGGTAATAGATGCCTTCGTCAGTCGCTCTTCGCACCTTCGCCCTGAGCCACCGCGTGGTGAGTGGCCTGCGGCGTCACAGCGATACGAAACGGCTGAAAGATCTTGAACATCTCCCCGTTCTCTCGGAGTTTCTTCAGCAGTTCGCTGAAGCGTTCGCCGCTGATGGGTGCGTCCGGGCGCAACAGCGCGTAGTGCCGATACACCTGATCCACGCGGTCCGACACCAGAAACTGATCGGCGTCCTGCGGGTTGTTCGACATGAACGTGCTGAGGTAGGAGCGCGTAACCAGTGCAATGTCCGCGCGGTCACGCAGCACCATCAGCAGGTTGCTGTCGTGGGAATAGGTCAGCGTGGCGTTGTAATTGTCGGCAAGAAATTTAGGGTCGGCGTCGAAACCCGCGAACGCATAGTGATAGCCGCTGAACAGTGCAAGGCGCTTGCCGTGCAACTCCTCGAAATACGTCTGGGTCCTGCCCTGCAAGCGGTGCGCCACGAAAACCTCGGCGTCTTCCAGTCCCATGTCGACATCTTCGTGGGGAATGCCTTTCCAGCCCCAGTCGGGGTTTTCGAAAATGGCCATGTCAAAGCGCGCCTGCTGGAAATCGCGAAATCGGCGCGGGATGGACGTGGGCACCGCTTCAAAGCGGTAGTCGTTCTGCATCGCGTTCAGTGCGCTGATCATCTGCGGCAAGAGCCCGGTGTCTTCACCGCGCTCGGGGCGGATCGTGTACGGCGGGAAATGCGCCGCGCCAATTCGCACGATCTGGGTCGCACCGGCCTGCCAGGCCCACAGCGTTGTGGTCGTGAACAGCAGGGTTTTAAAAGCCATCCGCATCGGCGTGGACATCAAGACAAGGACCTCAGGCGAAACGGAGTACGTAAGCTATGCGTTCGCGATCAATTAGACAACGGTCAAACGGAAGCTAAATCGCCTCTGTCGTTCCAACTCTCGCCCTCCTTGCGCCTTGCTGCCCCCTTTCCCTTTTGGCCCACATCCCGGCTGAGTGCGCGCGATGTCTTTGCAGGACCGGCTTTAGCCGGGAAGAACCCCGACTGAGTGCCACCCGCTTTGTGGGGTGTCGCCCGACGCTTTCCCGGCTAATGCCGGTCCCACCCTAAAGCGCTGAAGCTGTCCTTGTCCTTTGCGTTATCGACCGCGCTGCGCTTTATATGAGGAGCGGGTCCGCATGCAATTTATGCCGAGGCGCGTCAGCCAGGCAAGGGCTGTCCCGGCCATTTGCCAGTCAGGCGCTACAAAAGAAGAGGGCACTGCAAACCTTCCCGCCTGCCGCGAGTCCCAATCATGGATCATCCGCGCCGGGCAATTGGACGTGACGGCCGTGATGTGGCTACGCTCCATGGCGCTGCCGCAGGTTATGAAACAGGAGTTCGAGATGCCCTACTGGCTGGTGATAGACCTGGAGGCCACCACTGAAGAGGGCGGATGGCCGGTGGCGGAAATGGAAATCATTGAAATCGGTGCGTCGCTGGTCAATCAGGACGGGCGCGAAATCGACCATTTCGAACGCTTCGTGCGGCCCGTGCGCCGACCGTTGCTCACGCCCTTCTGCCGGGAGCTGACGCACATCCAGCAGAGCTTTATCGACAGTGCCTTGACGCTGCCGGCGGTATGGCCACAGTTCGAACGCTGGATTGCTCAACACCGCGAGCGACTGGTCGCCTGGTCCAGTTGGGGCGATTACGATCGGCAGCAGCTGCAACAGGACTGGCGCCAGCACCAGCTCACCAGCGAACTCGCCACCCTGCCCCACATCAACCTGAAACAACGCTTCGCCAAAGCCCGTCACCTGCAAAAACCCTGCGGCCTGAACACTGCGCTGCAACTGGCGGGAATGCATTTCAACGGCCAGCAACACCGGGCACTGTCGGACGCGCGCAATACCGCACGTTTGTTACCGCTGGTGATTCCCGGCTGAAGCGTGACGCATCTCTCAAAGCGGATGACGGCCTTTTGTACGTTCGGCATACTGTCCGGCCTTTTCCAGCCCTTCCCAAGGAGATCAGCCATGTTCAAGGTCAACGAGTATTTCGACGGTACCGTCAAATCCATCGCCTTCAAGCAAGCAGCGGGCGACGCGACCATCGGCGTCATGGCTTCCGGAAAATACAACTTCGGCACCAGCGATCGCGAAATCATGCATGTGATCTCGGGCTCCCTGAAAGTGCTGCTGCCGGGCGCCAATGACTGGGAAACCTTCAACGCCGGCGAGAGCTTCAAAATCCCGGCCAACGTCAAATTCGATGTCGAAGCGACCGAAGAAACCGCTTACCTCTGCGAATACCGCAAAGACTGATGCGCAGATTCAGGTCGGCACTCAGCCGACCTGCTCCACCCCGGCATTGAATTGCAAGGCCGCCAGCCGCGCGTACAGCGGGTTGCTGGCAATCAGCTCGCGGTGGGTTCCTACCGCGACCAATCTCCCCTGATCCATGACCGCAATCCGGTCTGCGTTCTGCACCGTCGCCAGTCGGTGGGCGATCACCAGGGTCGTGCGCCCCTTCATCAACGTCGGCAATGCCTGCTGAATCAGATACTCACTCTGGGCATCCAGTGCGCTAGTGGCTTCGTCGAGCAACAGAATCGGCGCATCGGCCAGCAAAGCTCGCGCGATGGCCAGCCGCTGACGCTGCCCGCCCGACAAGCCCATGCCGCCGCCGCCCAAGTGGGTTTGATAGCCTTGGGGCAGCAGCTGAATGAATTCATGGGCATGGGCAATCCGCGCCGCCGCCTCCACTTGCTCGACGCTGGCCGCCGGGTTGCCGTAGCGAATGTTGTCCTCCACCGAGCCGAAAAACAGCGCAGGGGTTTGCGACACCCAGGCGAAGCAGCGGCGCAAGTCCAGCGGGTCCAGGCGTTCGGCGGGGATGCCTTCGATCAGCACGCGTCCCTGCTGCGGGTCGTAAAAACGCAGCAGCAGGTCAAACAGCGTCGACTTGCCCGCGCCGGAAGGCCCGACCAGCGCCAGGGTTTCACCCGCTTCGACGGTCAGGCTCAAGCCGTCCAACGCAGTGCGCTCCGGGCGTGAGGGGTAGGCGAAACTCAGGTTTTCCAGCGCCAGGCGACCGCTGATGCGTGCGGGCAGCGTGAGCAGATCACTGGCAGGCGCAGTGATTTCGCTGCGCGCCTGCAGTAATTCGGTGATGCGCTCTGCCGCGCCCGCTGCCCGTTGCATCTCACCGATGACCTCGCTGAGGGTGCCGAATGCGCTGCCGACGATCAGGCTGTAGAACACGAACGCCGCCAGCTCGCCGCCGGAGATGCGGCCGGCAATCACGTCCATGCCGCCGACCCAGAGCATCACGCCGACCGCGCCCAGCACCAGCACGATCACCAGGGTGATCAGCCACGAGCGCTGCAGAATCCGCTTGCGTGCCGTCTCGAAGGCGCCTTCGGCGGTCTGCGCGAAACGCTGCCGATCCTGCTCCTGATGGTTGTAGGCCTGAACGGTTTTGATCTGCCCCAGGGCCTCGGACACGTAGCTGCCGACATCCGCCACGCGGTCCTGACTCTCCCGCGACAGACTGCGCACGCGCCGCCCGAAAATGAGGATCGGCGCGATCACCAGGGGCAACGCCACGACCACAATGCTGGTGAGCTTGGGGTTGGTGAAGAACAGCAGGATGATCCCGCCGATGACCATCAGCGCATTGCGCAGGAACATCGACAGCGACGAGCCGATCACCGATTGCAGCAGCGTGGTGTCGGCGGTCAGGCGCGACTGGATTTCCGAGCTGCGGTTGTTCTCGTAGAAACCGGGGTGCAGGCTGACCAAATGGTCGAACACCTGCTTGCGCAGATCGGCGACCACCCGTTCGCCGATCCAGGAAACCAGATAAAAACGCGAGAAGGTGCCGATGGCGAGGGCGACCACCAGCCCCATGAACAGGCCAATGGTTTCGTTGAGCAGCGTCGGCGAACGGGTCATGAAACCCTGATCGACCATCAGCCGGATGCCCTGCCCCATCGACAGGGTGATGGCGGCGGTGACCACCAGCGCGAGCAACGCACCGATGGCTTGCTTGCGGTACGGCGCGATCATGCGCAGGGCAAGACGAATGGCATGCCGCTGACGGCCGGAGAAGACTGAAGCCATGGAGGACACCCGGAAGACGAATCAGCCGCAGAGCCTACACCTCCCTCCCCGCGCACGCTCGTCAGCTTTCGCTGAACTCCGCGGGCCGTCGTCAGTCAAGGAATGCTGTCACGGCGCGGTCATGCCGGCGTGATTACCATCGATGCGCACTTACCTGATGAGGAGACAGGCCATGAGCTTGCAAAGCAGCAGCAATCAAGAACCCGTGTTCCGCCCTCAACCCGAGCTGCAACTGGGCGGCGCGATTCTCGACAGAAACGGGCAGGAAATCCTGATCACTGAAGAAATGGTTCAGGCGGCCTGTCAGGAATGCGAGAAGTACTGGGTACAGCCCGAAAAACAAGACTGATGTGCAGGTTTGATTCCAACCCGGCCATGGCGCCGGTTTTTTTATGGGCGCCGATCAGTCACCCACAATCGTCGCACCCAAGGCCTCGACGATCTGACGCAAGGCCGCCGACTCGCCGTTGATGCGCACCTGCAGGCTGTCGATTTCCCGGCGGGGCGGGTAATGCTTGCGCAAGGCGTCGAAGGCCAGGCGTTGGCTCTGGGCATCGCCCACCAGACTGCGGCGAAAATCCGCGTCGTCGCGGCGTGGATCGTAAACGCCGCGACACAGCGCGTTCAGTGCCCAGACCGGATCGGTGGCAGCGTCCAGCGTGACTTGCGCCAGCCAGGGCTTGGGCAGCAGGTCTTCAAGACGGATGCTCGCGGGCTGGTCAAGGTGCACACACAGGGCGTGATAGATCTGCGCCGTGCCGCGCTGCCGGCCGTCGAGGCTGTAGCCAGCGATGTGCGGGGTGCCGATGACGCACAGCTCGGCCAGTTCGACGTCGACCGCCGGTTCTTTCTCCCAGACGTCCAACACCGCTTGCAGGTCTTCACGTTCCAGCAGCACTTGGCGCAGGACGGCGTTGTCGACCACCGGGCCGCGCGCTGCGTTGATCAGCCAGGCGCCCGGCTTGAGCTGCTGCAGCCGGGCGCGGTCGAACAGGTGCCAGGTGGGTGTATCGCCGGTTTTATCCAGCGGTGTGTGCAGGCTGATCACATCGCAGCGAGCGATGATTTCGTCGAGGCTGACGTAATCGCCGCCTTCGGTGGCCTGACGCGGCGGGTCGCAGACCAGAACATTCCAGCCCAGGCCGCGCAAAACCTTGATCAAGCGACTGCCGACCTGCCCCGCCCCCACGACGCCGTAGGTGCGGCTGGCAAGCTCGACGCCCTCGATTTCCGCCAGAGTGAGCAGGCTGCCCAGCACGTAGTCCACCACGCCACGGGCGTTGCAGCCAGGGGCGCTGGACCATTGAATGCCGGCTTCCTTGAAGTAATCGAGGTCGAGGTGATCGGTACCGATGGTGCAGGTGCCAACAAAGCGCACCGGCGTGCCTTCGAGCAAGGCGCGGTCAACCCGGGTCACCGAGCGCACCAGCAGAATATCGGCGTCGGCGACGGCAGCGCGGTCGAGCGTGCGGCCCGGATAACGCTGGATGTCTCCGATGCCTGCGAAGAAGGCGTCGAGCAGGGGAATGTTTTCGTCGGCAACTATGCGCATGTCAGGGCTCCTGGAGTGGCCGCAGTGTAGGCGCCAGCGCCCTGCCGAGCCAGCGCGATGCGAAAAGCGTCAGCCGGTACGCAACCAATCAGTCGAGCTTCTTGCGGATCCAGTAGAGGAACTCGCCGTCGCCCGCCTGTTTGTCCACCAGCTCGTGGCCGAGGAAGACACAGAATTTGGGGATATCACGCTGGGTGGACGGATCGGTGGCGATCACCTTGAGCAGGCCGCCAGGGGGCAGGTCACGCACCTTCTGGTGCAGCATCATGACCGGCTCGGGACAATTGAGGCCGGTGGCGTCGAGCACGGCATCGACGGCGGGGCTTTCAATGGAATCAGACATGGGGGCAATGGAATCAGACATGGGGGCGCTCCGGAAACAGGCCGGCATTGTCGCTTAATTGATGAGGCACGCCAAATCAGGCGTCGGATGTGCGGTGCAATCCTGTCTGTCAATAGCCATGGACTACGCTGCTGCCTACAAACTTTGTAGGATTCTGCGACATCTTGGCGTTTGGTCATCCCCGGACCCGGCACGTATGATCCTTGACATTTCTCCGCAGATTAGAAACCTATGTCCCTGATAGTTCTACTGCTTCTGCCCTTCGTCGGCAGCTGTCTGGCGGCGCTTTTGCCGCACAATGCACGCAACAGTGAATCCATCCTCGCCGGCCTGATCGCCTTGATCGGCGCGGTGCAGGTGGCATTGTGGTATCCACAGATCGCCCACGGCGGGGTCATCAGAGAGGAGTTTTTCTGGCTGCCCAGTCTGGGCCTGAATTTCGTCCTGCGCCTGGACGGCTTTGCCTGGCTGTTCTCGATGCTGGTGCTGGGGATCGGCGCCCTGGTGTCGCTGTATGCGCGTTACTACATGTCGCCGGACGACCCGGTGCCGCGCTTCTTCTCGTTCTTTCTGGCGTTCATGGGCGCCATGCTCGGGCTGGTCATGTCCGGCAACCTCATTCAGATCGTGTTCTTCTGGGAGCTGACCAGCGTCTTCTCGTTCCTGCTGATCGGCTACTGGCACCACCGCGCCGACGCCCGGCGCGGCGCTTACATGGCGCTGATGGTCACCGGCGCCGGCGGCCTCGCGCTGCTGGTCGGGATGATGCTGCTCGGGCACGTCGTCGGCAGTTATGACCTGGATCGCGTGCTGGCCTCGGGCGATGCGATTCGCGCCCACGCGCTGTACCCCGTGCTGCTGACGCTGATTCTGATCGGCGCGCTGAGCAAGAGCGCGCAATTCCCTTTCCATTTCTGGCTGCCCCACGCCATGGCGGCACCGACGCCGGTGTCGGCGTATCTGCACTCGGCGACCATGGTCAAGGCCGGCGTGTTCCTGCTCGCCCGCCTGTGGCCATCGCTGTCGGGGAGCGAACAATGGTTCTGGATCGTCAGCGGCGCAGGGGCCGCCACGCTGGTAATCGGCGCCTATTCGGCCATGTTTCAAAACGACCTCAAGGGCCTGCTGGCCTACTCCACTATCAGTCACTTGGGGCTGATCACCCTGCTGCTGGGCCTGAACAGCCCGCTGGCCGCCGTCGCGGCGGTGTTTCACATCCTCAACCACGCCACCTTCAAGGCGTCGCTGTTCATGGCGGCGGGGATCATCGACCACGAAAGCGGCACCCGCGACATCCGCAAGCTCAGCGGGCTGATCAAGCTGATGCCCTACACCGCGACACTGGCGATGGTCGCCAGCGCGTCAATGGCCGGGGTGCCGCTGCTGAACGGCTTCCTGTCCAAGGAAATGTTCTTCGCGGAAACGGTGTTCATCACCTCGACCGACTGGGTCGAGATCGCCCTGCCGGTGATCGCCACGATCGCCGGGATTTTCAGCGTGGCCTATTCCCTGCGCTTCACCGTCGATGTGTTCTTCGGCCCGAAAGCCACGCGCCTGCCCCACACGCCCCACGAGCCACCGCGCTGGATGCGCTTGCCGGTGGAGTTGCTGGTGCTGGCCTGCCTGATCGTCGGCATTTTTCCCACGCACTCCGTCGGCCCGTTGCTGGCCGCCGCAGCACAGCCAGTGGTCGGGGGGGAACTGCCCGAATACAGCCTGGCGATCTGGCACGGGCTGAACGCGCCGATGATCATGAGCCTGATCGCCATGGCCGGCGGTATCGTTCTCTATCTGCTGCTGCGCGGGCCGATCAAGCGCAAGCAAGTGAATGGGCCGCCGCTGATCTGGCGCCTGAACGGCAAGCGCATGTTCGAGCGCGTGCTGGTGCTGAAGATGCGCGGCGCCCGCCGACTGGTGGGGCTGTTGACCACGCGTCGCTTGCAGGCGCAGCTGTTTCTGATGGTGCTGGCCGCGCTGGTCGCCGGCTTTGTGCCGATGTACGAGAGCGGGCTGAGCTGGGGCGATCGACCGAAGATTCCGGGTTCCGGCGTGTTCGTGATGCTCTGGCTGATCGCCATTGCCTGCGCCATCGGTGCTGCGTGGCAAGCCAAGTATCACCGGCTGGCGGCCGTGACCATGGTCAGCGTCTGCGGGCTGATGACCTGCGTGACCTTCGTCTGGTTTTCCGCGCCGGACTTGGCACTGACCCAACTGGCGGTGGAAGTCGTCACCACGGTGTTGATCCTGCTGGGCCTGCGCTGGCTGCCGCGACGCAACGAAAACGTGCCGCCACCTTCCCAGGCGCGACGCCGGGCCAAGGTGCGGCGGATCCGCGATTTCGTCCTCGCCGTCGGAGTGGGTGGCGGCATGGCGGTGTTGTCCTACGCCATGCTGACGCGGCCGACGCCGAACGCCATTTCCGAGTTTTACCTGAGCCGCGCCCTGGCCCAGGGCGGCGGTACCAATGCCGTCAACGTCATGCTCGTGGACTTCCGTGGCTTCGACACCTTTGGCGAAATCACCGTGCTGGCCGTGGTGGCGCTGACGGTCTTTGCGCTGCTGCGTCGCTTCCGCCCGCCGAAAGAAAGCATCGCCCTGCCAGCCCAACAGCGTTTGCTGGCCCGTGACGTGGTCACCGATCTGGTGAATCCGCGTCACGCTGCCGACACGGCACTGGGCTTCATGATGGTGCCGGCGGTGCTGGTGCGCCTGCTCTTGCCGGTGGCCTTCGTGGTGTCGATGTACCTGTTCATGCGCGGGCATAACCAGCCGGGTGGCGGTTTCGTCGCCGGGCTGGTGATGTCGGTGGCGTTCATCCTGCAATACATGGTCGCCGGCACCCAGTGGGTCGAGGCCAACATGAGCCTGCGGCCGTTGCGCTGGATGGGCACCGGGCTGTTCTTCGCGCTGGCCACAGGGCTGGGTTCGATGGCCCTGGGTTATCCGTTCATGACCACCCACACCGCACACGTGGTCCTGCCGATACTGGGCGATCTGCACATCGCCAGCGCGCTGTTTTTCGACATCGGCGTGTATGCGGTGGTGGTTGGCTCGACCCTGCTGATCCTCACGGCGCTGGCTCACCAGTCGGTGCGCAGCCATCGCCCGACCTCACTGCCGCAGCCCATTGAACCGGTCCCGACCGACAGCCCGATTTCACAAGGAGCCATCTGATGGAAGAAGTCATTGCCATTGCCATCGGCGTGCTCGCCGCCTCCGGCGTGTGGCTGATCCTGCGTCCACGGACCTTTCAGGTCGTCATGGGCCTGTGCCTGCTGTCCTACGGCGTCAATCTGTTCATCTTCAGCATGGGCAGTCTGTTCATCGGCAAGGAGCCGATCATCAAGGACGGCGTGCCCCAGGATTTGCTCAATTACACCGATCCCCTGCCCCAGGCGCTGGTGCTGACGGCCATCGTCATCAGTTTCGCCATGACCGCGCTGTTTCTGGTGGTGCTGCTGGCGTCGCGCGGTCTGACCGGCAACGACCACGTCGACGGCCGGGAGCTGGGTGAATGAGTGTGATGAACCAACTGATCGTCGCACCGATCCTGCTGCCGGTGCTGACCGCTGCGCTGATGCTGTGGCTCGGCGAGAAACACCGCCCGCTGAAAGCGCGGATCAACCTGTTCTCCACCGGACTCGGCCTGGCCATCGCCATCACGCTGATGATGTGGGTGCAGAAAACCGGCACCACCGGTTCCATCGGTGTGTACCTGCCGGGCAACTGGGAGGCGCCATTCGGCATCGTGCTGGTGGTCGATCACCTGTCGGCGCTGATGCTGGTGCTGACCGGCATCGTCGCCTTCTGCGCCCTGCTCTTCGCCCTGGCCCGCTGGGATCGCGCGGGGGCGAGTTTTCACGCGCTGTTTCAGATTCAACTGATGGGGTTGTATGGCGCCTTTCTCACCGCCGACCTGTTCAACCTGTTCGTGTTCTTCGAAGTGCTGCTGGCGGCGTCCTACGGCCTGATGCTGCACGGTTCGGGACGGGCGCGGGTGTCAGCGGGCCTGCATTACATCACCATCAACCTGCTGGCCTCGTCGCTCTTCCTGATCGGCGCGGCGTTGATCTATGGCGTGACCGGCACGCTGAACCTGGCGGATCTGGCGATAAAAATCCCTCAGGTGCCGGAGGGCGATCTGGGCTTGCTGCACGCGGGCGCGGCCATTCTGGCGGTCGCGTTTCTGGCCAAGGCCGGCATGTGGCCGCTGAATTTCTGGCTGGTGCCGGCCTATTCCGCCGCCAGCGCACCGGTGGCGGCGCTGTTCGCGATCATGACCAAGGTCGGCTTCTACACCCTGCTGCGGTTGTGGACGCTGCTGTTTTCCGGTCAGGCCGGCGCGTCGGCGTTCTTCGGCGGGGACTGGCTGATCTGGGGCGGCATGGCCACCGTCAGCGTGGCGGCGATTTCCGTGGTCGCCGCCCAGCGCCTGGAGCGCATGGCCAGTCTGAGCATTCTGGTGTCGGCGGGGATTCTGCTTTCGGCGGTCGGTTTCGCGCAGCCTAGCCTCACGGCGGGGGCATTGTTCTATCTGGTCAGCTCAACCCTGGCGCTGAGTGCGCTGTTTCTGCTGGCGGAGTTGATCGAACGCTCGCGCTCGGCCAACGACATCGCCCTCGACGAAGACGCCGACCAGTTGCCCAAGGCGCTGGAGTCGTTGCACCCGGTGCCGGGGACCAATCTGGATGACGAGCAGAAAGCCGTGGTCGGCCATGTCATCCCCTGGACCATGGCGTTTCTGGGCTTGAGTTTCATTGCCTGCGCGCTGCTCATCATCGGCATGCCGCCGCTGTCGGGCTTTCTTGGCAAGCTGACGCTGATCAGCGCCCTGCTCAATCCTCTGGGCCTTGATGTGGCGAAGGCCGAAGCCATTCGAGCTGACAGCTGGACGCTGGTGGCGCTGTTGATTATTTCCGGGCTGACGTCGCTGTTTGCCTTCGTGCGTGTCGGCATCAAGCGCTTCTGGACGCCCCAGGAACATGCGGCGCCCCTGCTGCGGCTCAACGAATGCCTGCCGATCGCCTTGCTGGTGGGCTGCGCGGTCGTACTGACGTTCAAGGCCCAGGCGCTGTTGCATTACACCCAGGACACCGCCCAGGCGCTGCATGACCCGCAGCAATACGTGCTGTCGGTCAAGGCAGCCAGGCCGATACCGGGGCCGGCCTTGGCAACGCCGGAGGTGCAGCCATGAAGCGTCTGTTTCCAGCGCCGCTGTTGTCGCTGTCGTTGTGGGGTTTGTGGCTGTTGCTCAACCTGTCCCTCAGTCCGGGCAATCTGCTGCTGGGCGCTCTGCTTGGCTTTTTCGCGCCGTACATCTTCGCGCCGTTGCGACCCTCACCGGCGCGGATCCGCAAACCCGGCGTCGCCCTGGGCTTGTTCCTGCTGGTGGGTCGCGATGTGGTGGTGTCCAATCTGGCGGTCGCGTGGGGGGTGCTGCGCGCGGGTCGCCGTCCGCCACGCTCGGCGTTCGTCAAAGTCCCGCTGGACCTGCACGACGCCCATGGACTCGCCGCGCTGGCGATGATCTGCACGGTGGTGCCGGGAACGGTCTGGTCCGAACTGGCGCTGGATCGCAGCGTGCTGCTGATGCATGTGTTCGATCTGGACGACGAAGCGGCCTTCATCGAGCACTTCAAAAGCACGTACGAACGGCCACTGATGGAGATTTTCCAATGAGCGCCCTGCTCACAAACGCGATCCTTTTTACGCTGTCGGTGTTCGCCATCGCCATGGTCCTGACCCTGATTCGCCTGTTCAAAGGCCCGTCGGCGCAGGACCGGGTATTGGCGCTGGATTACCTGTACATCCTGGCGATGCTGATGATGCTGGTGCTGGGGATTCGCTACGCCAGTGATACCTATTTCGAAGCGGCGCTGCTGATCGCGCTGTTCGGCTTCGTCGGCTCATTCGCGCTGGCCAAATTTCTGTTGCGCGGTGAGGTGATCGAATGAATTCGTTGCAGGTTCTGCCGTTCTGGGTCGAAGTCCTGACCGCCGCGCTGCTGGTGCTGAGCAGCCTGTTCGGCCTGATCGGCGCGCTGGGTCTGCTGCGCATGAAGGACTTTTTTCAGCGCATGCACCCGCCCGCACTGGCCTCGACCCTCGGCGCATGGTGTGTGGCGCTGGCCTCGATCATCTACTTCTCGGCGCTGAAGGAAGGCCCCGTGTTGCACGCGTGGCTGATCCCGATCCTGCTGGCGATTACCGTTCCTGTGACCACTTTGCTGCTGGCACGCACCGGGCTGTTCCGCAAGCGCATGGCCGGCGACGACGTGCCACCCGAGGTCAGCGACGGCAGACAGCAGGGGCATTGAGCCTGGACTAAAGGTTTTTTCCGGGCGCAGACGGGCCCGCTACCCATCGCTTGGGCGTGGGGGATGTGGGCGCGATCCGTGTGCAGGCGTATTGAAGCGCTGTGCTTACTCGCTGGCTTTGAACGTCAGTTCGCCCTTGCGCCATTTTGCGGCTTTGGCGGTGGCGGCTTTGAGGACTTTGCTCAGGCCGGTTTGAATCTGTTCGTGGGCGGCGAACACCATGAAAATGCTGTGGGACTCTTTGAAGACGATGCCGTGGCCTTCAGGCACTTCGACAAACGAGTATTCGCCCAGACCGTAGATGGTCATCTTGATGTCCCGGAAGCGGATTTCGAACTTGCCGCCTTCACGGCTGGGCAATACGGCGGCTCGGAAGTGGTCACCCACTTTGAGTTCCAGCCCGGGCTTATCATCGACCACCAGTGCGGTTTCGGTGTCGATCTCCGACATGTAAATGCCTTCAGGGGATTGTTCGATGACATAAACGAATCGCGCCTGGAACAGCTTTACCAACTTCGCGCGCACGTCTCCGAGCACGAATAATGCGTGGGTATCCAGATTACCTACTGCCAATGTACAAACTCCCAACCAGATAGGAACCCGCCCGGACAGCGGACCGGGCGGGAAAGAAACGAGAAATGGTGCGTCCTGAAGCCGGACGCTGGCGTTAGCATGGATTCTACCGGCAGTGAGTCTATACGGGATATATCCCTTTCGTCCGGTGTGAAGTGGTTTTTGTCAGACGATGTTCAGTGGGACTGGCTTTAGCCCGGAGGAAGCCTGTTTGATCACCCTCAATTCTGCGGTGTGACACCTGACGCTTTCCCGGCTGAAGCCGGTCCCACTAAAAGCACGCAGGGTGTCCGTAGGACTGGCTTTAGCCGGGAAGAGGCCTGTTTGATCACCCTCAATTCTGCGGTGTGACACCTGACGCTTTCCCGGCTGAAGCCGGTCCCACTAAAAGCACGCAGGGTGTCCGTAGGACTGGCTTTAGCCGGGAAG
>NZ_JBTOQG010000021.1:0-54396 GCF_055283955.1 Pseudomonas sp. HP_12 | reverse complement strand
CCGTGGGCCGAGCGGCATGGATGCCGCGAGAGCCGCCCCCCGCCATGGATGGCGGATGGCGGCGGGCCCACGGAGCGAGACCGGAGTGGAGGAACCCTGACGAAGGAAGGGCCAAACCGAGAGCAAGCACCCTTGGTTACTTGGGGATGGTGCGACTTTCGACTTTTCCAAGTAACTCGCCGAAGGCGAAACGTCTGCCCCCAGGCAGACGCCCTCGATCTTAAAGACGTTGATCCAGATCACGCCTTCCAAGGCGAACGCCGAATAATCTCCACAAAATTCAGCGGCTTGAACGTCGGATCCTCATCCACCAACACATCCGCATTTACCGTCCCGAACGTCGTATCAGGCTTATGCCGAAACCCATCAGCAAACGCACACAAAATGCACCCCTTGAAATCCTCCCCGCGCGGGTGAGCATGGGTCACCACCTCCCGCTGCTCATCGCTGAACTCCCTGTAATTGATGCCCAACACATCCATCTCCACGCCCGCCGTCACCAGCGCCACGTTCGGCCGCAAATGCTCCGGCACGCCCGGCGTCGTGTGTAGCGCAATCGACAACCACACCTGCTCCACATCCCCCTCGGACAACCCAAACGGCTGCATGAACGCCCGCGCCGCATTGGCCGAATCCACCTCGAAACGCAGGTCCGCACTGCGATGCCGCTCCACCAGACCCACGTCATGAAACATCGCCCCGACGTAAAGCTGCTCGGCGTCATATTTCAGCCCCTTACGCTCCCCCGTCAGCGCCCCCCACAAAAACACCCGGCCCGAGTGATGGAACAGCAAATCGTCCTCCTGCTCGCGGATGTACTCGGTCGTAGCGCGGGCCAGCGCGCTGTCGGGGATCTTGATGCCAGCAATTGATTGAGTCATGGGAAGTCTCTCCAGCGGCCGCGCCGGTGTGGCGCGTTGAAGAGAAGTCTGGGCGACGGCGCATACCGGCTCAATCGGCACGCGGTCTCGATCTCTGCCAAACGTGCATCGTTTACTGCCAGCCCACCTGCGGTTTACCAGATTGCTGCGGACCGCCCGCCTGACCTCGGATAAACTCTGCGCCGTTGCAGTGCGCTGCGCCTCAAAAAGCGCTTTAAAAAGTGCCCTCAAAGCGCGCCATCAGAGCGCGCCGATCAAAGCATTCCTGCACCCCACACCTGATGTATCGACAACAAGGAGCCCCCGTGTACAAGGGCGTTGCGTTATCGGTCATGGCCTCCTGCCTGTTCGCGGTCATGTACTACTACACCTCACTCCTCACGCCATTGAGCGGTGAAGAAATCTTCGGTTGGCGCATGCTGCTGACCCTGCCCTGCGTGACCCTGTTCATGCTCTCCAGCGGCGACTGGAAACTCGCGCGCGCCCTCGGCGTCCGGGTGCGCCAGACGCCTGCATTGCTGGCGGGCATGGCGCTGTCGGCGACGTTGATGGGCGCGCAGCTGTTGCTGTTCATGTGGGCGCCGCTGCACGGCCGCAGTCTGGAGGTGTCGTTGGGGTATTTTCTGCTGCCGCTGACCATGATCCTCACCGGACGTGTGGTGTACGGCGAGCACCTGTCGCACCTGCAGAAAATCGCCGCCTGCTGCGCGCTGGTTGGTGTGGGCAACGAGCTGCTGCGCCTGGTCAGTTTTTCCTGGGAAACCCTGGTCGTCTGCCTGGGTTATCCGCTGTACTTCGTGCTGCGGCGCAAGCTCAAGACCGACAACCTCGGCGGTCTGTGGTGGGACATGCTGCTGATCCTGCCCGTCGCCTTGCTGTTCATCTGCCAGGGCAACCCGTCTGTGGTGGAACAATTCCCACGCTTCTATGTGCTGATTCCGGTGTTGGGGGCGATCAGTGCGTCGGCACTGGTCAGCTACATTCTCGCCAGCCGCCTGCTGGCGTTCAGCGTGTTCGGCCTGCTGAGCTACGTCGAGCCGGTGCTGCTGGTCGGTGTTGCCCTGCTGCTGGGCGAATCCATCGGCCGCGACGAATGGATGACCTACCTGCCCATCTGGCTGGCGGTCATGGTCCTGGTGGGGGAAGGCGCCAAGCATGTGTTGGCCCAGCGCCGACGCAACAGCGTGTGAATTGAAGTTTGCGCCTTAGCAGCGTTAACGACCGAACCGCGCCAGCTGCATCTCCTGCAAGCGGCTCAGCGTGCGTCGAAACGCGAACGCCAGATAGCCTTCGGTGTACAGCTCGGCCATCGGCATCGCGGCTTCGATGTACAGCGGCACCTTGCGGTCATAACACTCGTCCACCAGCGCAATGAAACGCCGCACGCCATCGTCATAGGGCGACAGCTGCGGCAGTTCGCGGTCCCCCGCGGTGACCTGTTCAACGCCATCCTCGGTACCACGGGCAATGCGCCCCTCGCGCTGGGGTGCGCTCAACGCCGGCACTTCACTCAACAATACCGCTTTGTAGCGATCGCACAGCTCGATGAAATCCATCGCCGCCAGCGGTTGCTCGCACAGGTCGGCATAGCGGCACCAGATCACCGTTCGACTGCTGCGCACCACCGGCACATGGCGACGACCCAGCGGCACCGGCTGAATCGACACCGACTCACCGCTGCTCAGCGCTTCGAATACCTCCACCAACGTGCTCGGCCCCTGCTCGGCCTTCACCCAGTAGCGCTGCTGCGCCTGACCGGGATGCAGCCGGTGGTCCTCGCCGCCGTCGACCGAGACCACCTCCATGAACTGGTTGATCGCCGTGATCGCGGGCACGAAACGCTCGCGGTTATGACCCGTGGCGTACAGCTGTTCGGGCAATTGATTGGAGGTGCACACCAGCACCACGCCCTCGTCGAACATTGCGCGCAGCAGGCCGCCGAGAATCACCGCGTCGCCGATGTCGTTGACGAACAACTCGTCGAAGCACAACACGCGCACGTCCTGGGCCAGCTCCCGGGCCAGCACCTGCAGCGGTTTGGCCACGCCGGTGAGCTGGAACAGGCGCTGATGCACCCAGCGCATGAAATGATGAAAATGCTGGCGGCGGGCCGGGACCTGCAGGCTGTCGTAAAAACGGTCCATGAGCCAGGTCTTGCCGCGCCCCACCGGACCCCACAGGTAAACGCCTTTGACCGCGGCGCCGCGCTTGCCGTCATTCAGCGCCTGCCAGCACGCCTGTAAGTGCAGCGCGGCATTGCGCTGCGCCTCGTCCGGCTGAAAACCCTGGGCATCAACGGCCTGCTGCCAGGCTTCAAGTGGAGACAGAACGGTCATCGAAACGCTTCATTCTGCAGTGGAAGATTGATCGTGGCGTCTGGAATACGAGGCGCCCAACAGATAGAAACAGCCGCCGGCAATGATGAAGGCCGCCAGCATGTAAAACATGAAATGCGCCGACTGGGTCGCCAGGGCAAAACCGCACAGTACCGGCCCCAGTGCGCCGCCGAGGTTGGAGAGGTTCTGCGCGCCGTAATACATGCCGCGCAAATGGGTCGGCGCGATGCGGTCGATGAACATGTACTCGGCCGGGAACACGATGATCTCGCCGAGGGTGAACACCGCCACCGCCAGCGACCAGTGCAGCACCGTTGTCGACAAGGCAAACCCGACCACGCCCATCAGGAACAGGCTGAAACCTGCGGTCAGCCACTGATTCAGGTACTGATGGCTGATGCGTTTGCCGACCAGGTACTGCAAGCAGATCACCACCGCCGCGTTCACCGCGACCACCGAGCTGATCACCTGATAGGTGAATTCCGGCGTGCTGGTGGTGACCAGGTATTGCGACAGGTACGCGGTGAATTGCCCGAACACCACCGCGCTGAGCACGCCGCCGACGGTGAAGCACACCAGCCGGTAGTCCTTGAGCAGGATGCGTCCGACGGCGATGAAGGAAACTGGCGCATTGGCCGGGTCCGCTGAACTCAGCTTGCGGTCCCCGTACATTGCGTAGACCAGCAAGAAGCCCAGGCCCAGCGCCGCCGACATCACAAATGGCAGCTTCATGTCCCAGTGGGCCAACCCGGCGCCAATGAACGGCCCGACCGCATAGCCGATGTTGATCAGCGTGTAGCGCACCGAGAACACTTTGCTCTGATCGCCCACCGGCAACAGCTTGCCGAACGCCGCCTTGACCACGATATCGATGACCGAATACGCGAAATTGAACGACACCAGAAACAGGAAAAACAGCCACAGCTTGCTGGTCACGCACATGCCGATGAAGCCGGCGACGAAGAACCCGGTGAAGCACAGAATCAACCGGTAGCTGGACAGTTTGTCGGTGAGGTAGCCGCCATAGAGGCTCAGCAACGAGCCGACAATCAGCGCCCCGCCGACGACCATGCCGATGTCGCTCATGCTCAAGACGAAATTCGAAGACAGGTAAATCACCAAGTACGGCAGGGTGATCGCCCTGCCCAGCGTCAGAAAAAGCGAGGACGAAAGCAGGAGATTGACTGAAGCCGGGTAGTGTCTGAGCGCAGCGAGCATCCGTGTTCTGTCCTTGATGACGTGCCGAGCCTTGATCACAGGACTCGGCGAGCTGTTTGAGTCAAACATCGTTACACAATCGGCCGCGACAGGACACCTGAAGAATGAGTGGACCTGGCAGGGTGCGGCATTTCCCCAACTGGCCGTCTGCGTTCACATTCCGTAACATCCCCTCCTTTTGCACGCCGCCCGCTAGGTACTCAATGAAACCCGCCCGTCTTCGCGCCGATGTCCTCGCCGGACTCACCACCTCTTTCGCCCTGGTGCCCGAGTGCATCGCCTTCGCGCTGGTCGCGCACCTCAATCCACTGATGGGCCTGTATGGGGCCTTTATCATCTGCACGCTGACCGCGCTGTTCGGCGGGCGTCCCGGCATGGTCTCGGGTGCGGCGGGTTCGATGGCCGTGGTCATCGTGGCGCTGGTGGTGCAGCACGGCGTGCAGTACCTGCTGGCGACGGTGTTGCTGGGCGGGTTGGTGATGATCGCGTTCGGGCTGCTGCGCCTGGGCAAACTGGTGCGGATGGTGCCGTATCCGGTCATGCTCGGGTTCGTCAACGGCCTCGCGATCGTCATCGCCATGGCGCAGCTGGAGCATTTCAAAAGCGGCGAAACCTGGCTCAGCGGCACGCCGCTCTACCTGATGATCGGCCTGGTGGCGATGACCATGGCGGTGGTGTATCTGCTGCCGCGCCTGACCCGATCGGTGCCGCCGGCGCTGGTCGCCATCCTCGGCGTCGGTCTGCTGGTGTATCTGTTCGACCTGCCGACGCGCACCCTCGGCGACATGGCGCACATCGCCGGCGGTCTGCCGGCCCTGTCGCTGCCGGACGTGCCGTGGAATCTGGACACCCTGCGCATCATCGCGCCCTACGCGATCCTGATGGCGCTGGTCGGCCTGCTGGAAACCCTGCTGACCCTGAACCTCACCGATGAAATCACCGAAAGCCGCGGCTACCCCGACCGCGAGTGCGTCGCCCTCGGCGTCGCCAACCTGGCGTCCGGCCTGTGCGGCGGCATGGGCGGCTGCGCAATGATCGGCCAGACGGTCATCAACCTCAGCTCCGGCGGCCGCGGTCGCCTGTCGGGCATCGTCGCCGGCGTGATGATCCTGATGTTCGTGCTGTTCCTGTCGCCCCTCATCGAGCGCATTCCGCTGGCGGCGCTGGTCGGCGTGATGTTCGTGGTGGCCCAGCAGACTTTCGCATGGGCCTCCCTGCGCGTGCTGCGCAAAGTGCCGCTGAACGATGTCTTCGCAATCATCGCCGTGACCATCGTGACTGTCCTCACCGACTTGGCCACGGCAGTGCTGTTCGGCATCCTCATCGCGGCGCTGAACTTCGCCTGGCAACAGGCCCGCGAGCTGTACGCCGACAGCCACATCGAGCCCAACGGCAGCAAGATGTATCACCTCCACGGCACGCTGTTCTTCGCCTCCACCACGCCATTCCTCGATCAGTTCGATCACCTCAACGATCCGCAGCAGGTCACGCTGGATTGCCGTCATCTGATCTTCGTGGACTATTCGGCGATCGCCGCGCTGAAAACCCTGCGCGAGCGGTATCAAAAGGCGGGCAAGCACCTGCGCGTGGTGCATCTGTCGGAGCGTTGCAAAAAACTGCTCAAGCGCGCGGGCGTGCAGCACGCTTGAGGCGAGTCACCCGCCGAAGGATGCGCGGCGCAGGGCGTGACGGCTCGGCACTGCGCGTCAGGTAACTGGCGCAGGGCTCATGCAGCGACGAGGGCTCGCCACTTTTCTGCGCACCGGCCAAGCATTTGTTCCAAAAAGACTCACTTTTTGTACACAACCCGCCCTGCGGTCTCTTCAGGATCATCCGCAACACCCCCACATTCAGTCCCCAAGTGGCGCAAGGCCAGCCGCCCGGGGCAACTTGACCACTTGATCAGCTCCGTGGCCCGGTAATTGCTCCGGGCAAGCCATCAGCACTGTTCCGTCCTGGTTGTGCGCTTTGGTTTTGCGGAGTTTTCTATGCCTGTCTGGCGAAAGAGTATTCAGTGGCAGCTGACACTGAGCATGGGGGCCGCGCTGGTGATCAGCAGCCTGATCGTGATCGCCATCTACGCCTTCGCGTTGAACAAACTGACCGACCGCTACCTGTTGCAGCAGGCGATGCCAGCCAGCGTCGACGCGATCCGCAACGATCTCGAACGGTTACTGGCCGCGCCCCTCACGGCGGCCAGCGACATCGGTGACAACACACTGGTTTCCGAATGGCTCGGCAACGGCGAGGACGCCGCCCAACAGCCTGCATTCATTCGTTATCTGGCGAAGGTGCAGCAACAGCACAACGCGCTGACGACTTTCATCGTCGCCAAGGAGACCGGCCACTACATCACCAACAAAGGCGCCGATCGCACCCTGCAGCGCGGCCCGGCGGAGAACGGCTGGTTCTACGGGTTTCTCGACAGCAACAAGCAGCGCTCGCTGGACATCGATATCGATGCCACGACCAAGGTGCCGACGCTGTTCATTAACCAGCGCATCGAGCACAACGGCACCGTGGTCGGCGTGGCCGGACTGGGTTTCAGCATGAGCGCGCTGTCGCAGATGGTCCGAGACTTCCACTTCGGCGAGCATGGCCAGGTCTATCTGGTCAGCCAGGATGGCCAGGTCAAGGTCCACCCGAACGCCGAGCTGAACGATCGCCAATCCCTCACCCAATTGGTGGGCGACGCTGCAGCGCGCAACCTGCTGGCAGGTAACGGAAACGGTCAGGCGCTGGAGTTCGAACGCAATGGCGAGGCCTACGTGGCGGTCGCCAAACCCGTCGCCTCGCTGGGGTGGACGCTGGTGAGCGAGGTGCCACTGGCCGAAGTCTATGGCCCGGCCAAGGATGCGTTGAGGACCATTTCGGCGATCAGTCTGGCGGTGGTGTTGTGCTTCCTCGGTTTCGTTGCCTGGATTGCCCGCGGCATTGTCCGTCCGATCCAGCAGGTGACGACGGCGCTGGTGGACATCGGCGGCGGTCAGGGCGACTTGACCCGACGTCTGGATGAGAGCCGTGCGAACGAGCTGGGCGATCTGGCCCGTGGCTTCAATCGATTCATCGAAAGCCTGCGTTTGCTGATCGGCGATGCGCTCAGGACCAGCGAGCAATTGCGCCACAGCGTGGTGGACGTCACCCGCGTGGTCGACAGCACGTCCACCCGTGCGATGCAGCAACAGCAGATGACTGACATGGTCGCCACCGCTGTTCATGAAATGGGCCTGACCGTGCAGGAAATCGCGCGAAATGCGGGCGCCGCTGCCGACGTCTCGCGTAGTACCCATCAGGAAGCGATGTCCGCGAAAAAGGTGGTGGGTGAATCCCTCGGGCATATTCAGAGCATGTCCGACGGCGTCGGCACGGCGGCTGGCGCGGTGGAAACCCTGGCGACGCAGATTTCCACCATCGATCAGGTGCTCAGTGTCATTCGCAGCATCTCCGAGCAGACCAACCTGCTGGCGCTGAACGCGGCCATCGAAGCGGCCCGTGCCGGCGAGATGGGCCGGGGCTTCGCCGTGGTCGCCGACGAAGTTCGCACCCTCGCCGGCCGTACCCAGAGCGCCACCTCGGAGATCCAGCAAATGATGGGCGAGCTCAAGAGCGGTGCCGATCAGGCCGTCACCTCGATGCGCGCCGGACAAGCCGCGACCGGTACCGGCGTCGAAGCCAGCCGTCGCACCGGTAATTCGCTGGATGCGATTGCCGGCCATGTCGAAGAACTCACCGATCGCAACCAGCAGGTCGCCGCCGCCACCGAGGAACAGAGCACCGTGACGGAAGAGATCAACCGCAACGTGCAAGGCATTGCCGACCTGGCCCAGTCAACGGTCAGCGATGTCAAAGCCTGTCGGGAAGATTGCCTGAAGCTGTCGGAACAGGCCGAACACCTTGGGGCGCAGATGGCGCGCTTCCGTCTCTGAACACGGTCACGGTGCGCAGGCGCGCAAAATAGCCTCGGTCGCCACCACCTGCGCGTACTCACCGTGCAGGTTGGCCAGCGACATGGCGTGGATGTCCTCGGCAGTGCGTGGCTGACCGAAGAAGTCCGCGCCGTCGAAGGTGAAGCAGGCGTCATGGGGCACGATGACCTCGAAACCGAGATTGCCGCCGGTGCGCGCGTCGACTCCACGGAGTTGTTGGTCACCACGCCGACAATCACCACCTGATTGATCCCGTCCGCACGCAACCAACCTTCCAGCGCCGAATGGCAGAACGCATCGGCCACCTGTTTGTGCAGCTCGCCTTCGTCGTCCCACGGCATAAACGCCGGTTGAAACTCGACACCTGATTGCTGCGGCCAGAACACCGACTCCGGTGAGCGGGAGAAATGCCGCACATGAATCACCGTTCGCCCGCTGTCGCGCCAGGCGCTCAGCAGTTCCAGCATCCGCTGCTCGGCGTCAGGGTTGTTGCGCCGCCCCAGCTTGGGATGGTTGATGCCCTGCTGCATGTCGATGAGGACCAGCGCGGCTTTCGGTTGGATGTCCACTGCTCTTCCTTTCATGACTGGAGGGGCGTACCCCGCCTTGCTGATTGTTTGACGCTGAATTCACTGTGACCGCGCTCTCTGTAGGAGTGAGCTTGCTCGCGATGCCATTTTTTCAGCGACATCAATGTCTGCTGAAAGAACCTCTTCGCGGGCAAGCGCGCACCTACAGATATTTTGTCGCTCACTGACCGCAATCGCGAGCAAGCTCACTCCTACGGGGCTGCGTCAGCAGCTATTGTTTGCCTAATTAAACGGCACTGAAATGCTGCGCCCATTGCTGTTCGGCGAACTGCTCGATGATGAAGTCGACGAACGCGCGGGTCTTGCCCGGCAGTAATTTGTGCCCACTGTAATAGATGGAAATGTTGCCGTCCTCGACATACCACTCCGGGAGCACCCGTTGCAGCGCACCGTTGCGCAGGTACGGCAGGGCAAACGGCATGCTCACCAGCGCGACGCCCAGACTTTGAGTCGCCGCGCGGCAGGCAGCCTCGGAATCGCTCAGGGTCATGCGCACCTTCATGCGCAATGGGCTTTGCTCATGACTGCGATGGCTCAACGGCCAGGACCGAATCCGCCCGGTTTGCGGCGAACGGATCAGAATGCCGTCACAGTCGTGCAAATCGTCCGGGTGCGTGATGCCTTCGTGGGCGTCCACCCATTCCGGCGACGCCACCAGCACGCGGTGAGCGGGCGCCAGTTTGCGCGCGACAACGCCCTGGGGCAGATCGAATCCACCGCCGATGGCGGCGTCGAAGCCCTGCCCGATCAGGTCAACCTGCCGGTTATCGAAATGCCAGTCGGGGGTGATGGCCGGATAGCGCTGCAGAAAATCGGCCAGCAGCGGCACCACATACAGGCAGCCGAACATGGTGCCGACGCTGACTTTCAACGTGCCGGCGGGACTGCCCTCGGCGCTGGCCAGGTTGGCGACAGCGTTCTGGATGGTGTTGAGGCTGGCGCTGACTTCGCCGAGAAACCGATGGCCCGCTTCGGTCAGCGTCAACTTGCGCGTGCTGCGCTGGAACAGTCTCACGCCCAGCTTCGCCTCAAGTTTGGCGACGCTCTTGCCGACGGCAGCGGGGGTCAGGCTCAGGCGCCGCGCCGCCTCGGCAAAGCTGCCGACCTCGGCACTGCGAACGAAACATTCGATGCTGTTGAAGTTCTCCATGGCACTCACTCACAACTTCCGGTTTACACAGACTATCTCGATTCCCGGCTACCGCGCGGGTAATCGTCGGCAGATACTCGTGCCCATCCACCCACTCCTCACATTCATCGGAGATCGACATGACGCATCCCACCAATTTGATCGGCAAAACAGCACTGGTCCAAGGCGGCTCACGCGGCATCGGCGCTGCGATCGTCAAACGGCTGGTCGAACAAGGCGCAGCAGTGGCCTTCACCTTCGTCAGCTCGGAAGCCAAGGCGCAAGAGTTGCAGGACAGCATCACCTCAGCCGGCGGCAAAGCCCTGGCCATCAAGGCCGACAGCGCCAACGCCGAAGACATCCGCAGCGCCGTCGCCAAGACCGTTGGAACGTTCGGCGGCCTCGACATCCTCGTCAACAACGCCGGTGTGCTGGCCATTGCGCCGCTCGACGAATTCACCCTCGAAGATTTCGACCGAACCCTGGCCATCAACGTACGCAGCGTGTTCATCGCCAGCCAGGAAGCGGCGCGGCACATGAAAGAAGGCGGTCGCATCATCAACATCGGCAGCACCAACGCCGACCGCATGCCCTTTGCCGGTGGCGGCGTCTACGCCATGAGCAAGTCGGCGCTGGTCGGCCTGACCAAAGGCCTGGCCCGCGACCTCGGCCCGCGCGGCATCACCATCAACAACGTCCAGCCCGGCCCGGTCGACACCGACATGAACCCGGCCGACAGCGACTTTGCCGAAACACTGATGGGCCTGATGGCCGTCCCGCGCTACGGTAAATCCGAAGAAATCGCCGCCATGGTCGCCTACCTCGCCGGCCCCGAAGCGGGCTACGTCACCGGCGCCAGCCTGACCATCGACGGCGGCTTCGGCGCCTGATCCCGGCGCTCTCGCCTTCAACGCAAAGCCCCGGACCTTTATGAGCACAAGGGGCTTCGCGCTTTTTGCTTAACCGCATGAAAATTCTGAAAAAAAGTTTTGCCTTCGCCAAAGCTTTCGACTACATTAGCGCGCCTCGACAGACTGAACGTCTGAAGAGATACGGTGAAGTGTCCGAGTGGCTTAAGGAGCACGCCTGGAAAGTGTGTATACAAGAAATTGTATCGAGAGTTCGAATCTCTCCTTCACCGCCACATTAAAAAGATCCCCGCAGCGCTTATGGCGTGCGGGGATTTTTGTTTGTGTCGCATTCCTGATTAGCCGGATTGTCGAGGCGGCGCGAGCCAGCGAGCTTGGCTGCGTTTCTCAACCATTGACCTGTCCGCCCCCCATCTCTCAGCCGCGCTCATCCTGCTGGCTCAAGCTCACCCGATAAGACTGAAGCCCGTCAGTCTGCGTGTATTGCTTGCTGAAGTAGCGATAGACCGCGCCCTTCACAGTGATTCCGACGCCGTTAGCCGTATCACGGAGCACCACGTCCTCAAGGGAACTGTCGGTGATCATGAATGACTTCCGCTTGTTCAGTTCCTTGAGTATCTCCTTGTCAGAGCCGGGAATCGGGCTGCTGAGATAAAACCGCAAGGTGTCCAGATCGGTAGCGGGTGCGCCGTAGTAAGTGACGTACACCCATGCTCCGCGCTTGAGCTGATGTTTGAGCACCAGGTCATCTGCATCAGCAACCCCGCCCGACAGGTGTTCGAGCAGATAGTAGATAAGCAGCACGCTCAGCAACGCCCAGAAAAGGAGCTTATAGGGGATGCTGGATTTAGTATCCTTTAGATTTTGCATACTCAATACCTTGCATTATCCAATATTGATCCTTGGGATCATCCCCGTAGGGAGCTCGCCAATACCATACGCCCCAATCCTCCTCAGCGCTTTGGGTGCCCGCATTTTGCTGAGCGAACCCTGCTGCCCGTAACAGAATTTGATCAGACAACTGCCCACCTCTGCCGACGGCGCCATAATGGAAATTACCAAAATCCTCCCACTCTGGGTGTTTCTGTTTGAAATCCCATGGCCCGCGATTACGGACTTGATGGTAAAACCAACTCATGAATGCGCCGACAGCCGGGTCCTTTCTCCACTGTTCATTTGCCAGCTTTATATTTAGGTCGATATTGACTTGAGATGGCATTGCTTTTGGCAGCTCAAAATTCATACTTTTGCCCTGATCAGCCGCGAATTCAGTCAGCAATAAATTTTGTTGCCAATCGCATCCCAACCCCCTGCGATCTGGCCCGCACTCTGTCCACTGGCCCGACTCTGCTTAGAATAAATAAGCTTGATACGTCCGTAATTCAAAGCTATCAACTCACCTGGAAATGCATCACGTCTCCCCCCATTGCCGGTAAGGGTGAATGCGCTAATAATGACTTCCTCGAGCACCACCTCCAGATATTTCACTTTCGGATCACCGGCACGAAATACATGCACTGATACCTGTTTGAAATGCTTACCACTGCAGCAGGCTTCATGAAGTTTTGCGGTGGCATTGTCTACAGCCTTACGCACCATAAAATCTCCCATATAAGCGCGACCCGAAGTGGCGCCTCCCGCTGAAGTGGCTGTTGCAGAAGCTGTCTGATTGGCAGATACGTCGAAGTCCTGCAACTCAATCCAATTTTCGTACCCTTCGGAAAGCGTTTCACCACTAATACCTTCGATTTGCAGATAGGCCTCAAATGACACTTCCAACTCCTTATTCACACCTTATTAATAGGCCGAGGAAAACACAAATATCGGGACCCGTGAAGTGAGCCAGTGCATTTTCAGAAAAAGTACGGATGCATGCCAGTCGTTGCTTATGAGCGCCCAGAATAATTAAACAGCTCATAAACAGTACGTTTATGAAAATGCCTTCAATATGAACATCTCGTTCAACAACTCTACTTAGCGTGGTTAAGGTTGGCTTATATTTTTTGTGCTCTGCACCAGCTTATGATGTTCTGCTCAATGATGTGATCTAGCTCGCCGCTGCCCCGTCAGAGAACTCGACGTAAAACCCCGTACTGTTTTTCGGATCAGGTTGATTCAGCACAAAGCTCTATCCACTGTCGTAGCCCAAGCTATCGGCGTCTGGTTTAGCAAAAGCGGAGGTGCTGATAACCTCGGAATCTTCCCTGAGACAGACGGAGGCCCGCCATGGGTTGCCCCCGCTTGCGCCCTATTCCATCCGCCCTCCCACCCTGCAAACGACCACGTGACCCCACCCACCGGACTAACTAGAATCGTCCCGCGTTGATTTTTCCACGCAAAGCGTCGGAAAAATCGCCATTTGGGTGTCTTAGCAGCTAAGGTCTACCCGTCGTACTGTGAATGACTTCAATTCCCGTACACGACTAGCGCTACACACAAAAAAACAGTCCGTATTCCGGCCCCCATTGCGCACCCGCGAGAGACACACGCAGGGTGCGAATTCGCAGGAGAAGGTGATGAATGGCATCGGCAAACGTTTGCGCCAAGAAAGAAAACGTCTGAAATTGACACAAAGCGCACTGGGCGCCATTGGTGGCGTGGAAGCCAACGCTCAGGGGCATTACGAAAGCGGGCAGCGACTGCCCAGGGCGGATTATCTGTTCAAGATCGCCGCCGCCGGCGTGGACATTACCCGCGTCGTCACGGGAGTAGAGGCCTCGGCGCGCGTTGAATTGCCCTCGTTTTCGACGATGCAGACCCATGAGGAGTCGGAGAGTGAAGCCGATCTCGACAGCTCGGAAAGCATGGTGAAAATCATCAGCCAATTGCGCCAGAGCCTGTGGATCACGGCGAATGCGTTGTGCGAAGTGACCCGACTGGTTGACTCCGAAGCGCCGCGCTCGAGCGCCGATCATGTCGAAGATCACCTGAAGGTGTTGCAGGGTGACGCTGATATGTTCGCGGCCCTGGCGTTGGCGAAAGTCCAGAAAGCCGCCCACGAAACCCACTGATCCCGATCAGGGTCACTGACAATTGCACCTCCCGGATGGTAGCCTTGCGCCATCCAGGGAGGTTTCGATGATCCGATTTCCAGCATTGTCCGCAGCGATCATGACGTTGCTCTTGTGCGGCGTGGCAAATGCCGACGTATTCAAGTGCGTCGCCGCCAATGGCGCGATCAGTTTCGCCCAAAGCCCTTGCCCGACCTACGTGGGCGAATCCACAGCTCTGCGCCCGCCTCCGTCTCGACTTTCCAGCGAATGGGAAGAGACCGACTTCCCCTATCGCCTGAACAAGAACGCTACCGAGATTTTGCAAGTCAGCCGGCGCAGAAAGCTGATCATCACCAACGAGCGTGAAATCGCCGATCGCCTGCAGAGCATTCGCCCGCCGCCCCCTGGCCTGCCCTCGACGTGCGTCGCCCCTCGCTATGAAAGCGCCTGCTTCGATCCTTCCGGCGGCCGTATTCGTCAGCCCGTCAAAAGCGGCCTGATGAAATCCTCGGGAAACTGACTGCGCACCGCTGCTCACCACTTGCAGCTTGTCGCTTAAGGCTTGCCGCTCACCATTACTTCTCAATTTTCTGAACTAAGTTTTTACCGGCGCCGATGTGACGCCCCGTGAGAGCTGCTTACAGTCGGGTCCCATCGCCAGAATCACAAAAAACGAGCCGGCCATGACCTCCACCGACACCCGCCACGACGCCGTTCAACACGCCGCACAAGCGCTGATCGACGCGTTCGCCCGCAACGACACCGAGACCTACTTCGCCGCACTCGCCGAAGACGCCACCTTCCTCTTTCACTCCCTCCCTGCACCCCTGCTGTCACGCGCCGCTTACCGCGATGTGTGGGCGGGCTGGCAGGCAGACGGCTTTGCGGTGCTCGGTTGCCAATCGCGCAACGTGCACATCAGCGTCCAGGGTGATGTGGCGATTTTCATGCACGACGTCGACACCCACGTCCGCTTCGGCGATGAAGAAAGCCATTTCAGCGAGCGCGAAACCATTGTTTTTCGGCACTATGGCGCGCGCTGGCTGGCCTGCCACGAACACCTGTCGGTGGAAACGGGCTAGCCCGGACGTGCCATCAAATGTCGAGTGGCCCTGAGAGGCTGCCGCCCGCACAACCCACTGCTTGACCTGATTCATGGTCGCAATGCCGACCACTGCCAATGCCACGATCGGGTTCACCGGTCGAGATAACGGGCCAGCGCTTGTGCGCCGGCCTTATAACAACACGACAGTGCGCAGGAACATCCCATGGCTCACCCCACCACCACGATCGAAACCTTCGGGGTCGAACAGATCCCTGACCATCAGCGCGACGCTGCGCCCCTCGACCTGTTTCGTCTGACCTTCGGCGGCGCCAACACTTTCGCCACGGCAGTGTTGGGCAGCTTTCCGGTGCTGTTCGGCCTGTCGTTCCAGGCCGGCGTCTGGTCAATCCTGCTGGGGGTCGTGCTCGGGTCGATCATCCTTGCACCGATGGGTCTGTTCGGCGCCCTCAACGGCACCAACAATGCGGTTTCTTCCGGCGCGCACTTTGGCGTTCACGGGCGCATTGTCGGCTCGTTTCTGTCACTGCTAACGGCGGTGGCGTTCTTCTCGCTGTCGGTCTGGAGCTCGGGCGATGCGTTGATCGGCGGCGCCAAACGCATGGTCGGCCTGCCGGAAAACGACATCACCCTGGCGCTGGCCTACGGCGTTTTCGCCGTGCTGGTGCTGGTGGTGTGCATCTACGGTTTCCGCTTCATGCTGTGGGTCAACAAGATCGCGGTGTTCGCTTCAAGCCTGTTGTTCCTGCTCGGCCTCTTTGCGTTTGGTGGCAGCTTCGATGCGGGCTTCGCCGGCACGGTCAATCGGGGCAGCGAGGGCTTCTGGGCGGCGTTCATCGGGGCGGCGCTTCTGGCGATGAGCAATCCGGTGTCGTTCGGCGCATTTCTCGGTGACTGGTCGCGCTACATCCCACACCAGACATCGAAAAAACGCATCATGGCGTCAGTGTTTCTGGCACAGATCTGCACGCTGATTCCGTTTCTGTTCGGCCTGTGCACCGCGACCATCGTGGCCACCCAGGCGCCGCAGTACATCACCGACAACAACTACGTCGGCGGCCTGCTGGCAGTCTCGCCCAGCTGGTTCTTTCTGCCGGTGTGTCTGATCGCGATCATCGGCGGGATGTCGACCGGCACGACGTCGCTCTATGGCACCGGGCTGGACATGTCGAGCATGTTTCCGCGCCTGCTCAATCGTGCTCAGGCAACGATTCTGATCGGCATCGCGGCCATCGCTTTCATCTTCATCGGCCGTTTCGCGTTCAATCTAGTGCAAAGCGTCTCGACCTTCGCGGTACTGATCGTCACCTGCACCTCGCCGTGGATCGTCATCATGGTGCTCGGCCTGATCGTTCGCCGTGGCTTCTATCACCCGGCGGACCTGCAAGTGTTTACGCGGGGTCAGAGCGGTGGCCATTACTGGTTCGAACACGGCTGGAACTGGCGCGGCCTGGGCGCGTGGCTTCCGAGTGCGGCGGTGGGCCTGTGCTTCGTCAACTTGCCGGGGCAGTTTGTCGGTCCGCTGGGCAATCTGGCGGGCGGCATCGACATCAGCCTGCCGATCACCCTTGGCCTGGCGGCGCTGCTGTACATCACTTTGCTGCGCACCTTTCCGGAACCGATTGGCGTGTATGGCCCCCACGGCCCTCACCCGCTGCTGGGTGATAACGCACACCGCAATGTGAAGAAGCCGATGGCGATCGGTTGATATTCCGACGCCGTTGACCGAGGGCTCGCTGCAAAGCGGGCCCTTTTTGTTCGGCGGCCTGCGCACGGGGCTACCCCGACCGACGGGGCGTGTACCGCTGGCGCCAGTGATTTACATCACGCACAATCGCCCCTCACCTCAGCATCCACCCACAGCAACACGTCAGCTCGACCCATAGGAGATCACCCCCGCATGAACGCAAACGACTGGACCGAAGCTGCCTTGGCGAAGTACATCGTGACCAATCCGATGTTGCAGGCTGAGATCCAGGATTTGAGCCCGAAAGAGCAGCAACAGCAGACCCTCTGGGCCTTCGAAGACGAAGCCGAAAATCTGGGCATCCCGACCTGGGAGCTGGCGCTGACTTTCATTGCCGAAACCCCCGAGCAGTTGAAGGAGTTGCGCCTTGCTGCACACAAGGAAGCGGCCGAGGCACTGGACATGGACTGGGAAGAGTACTGCGAACTGAACGAAGTCGAGGTTTAACCGCGCCCTCTCCGCCCGATCTCAGGGTCGCCAGGCCTGGCGACCCGCCCCCTGACTTGCCAGTCATCCTTTGCGCTTTACCTTGCCCTGCCGGGTGGGTAACGTCTGCGCCACTTCAAAACAAAAAAGGACTCGCTACATGAGTGATTTGGTCGCCTATCAACTGGATGACGGCGTTGCGACGCTGACCCTGGCCAACGGCAAGGTCAACGCTATCAGCAACGAGGTGGTCGCCGCGTTCAATGCCGCACTCGACCGCGCCGAGCAGGACCGCGCCGTGGTGATCATCACCGGCCAGCCGGGGATTCTCTCGGGCGGGTACGATCTAAAAATCATGACCTCGTCGCCGGAAGCCGCCATGGCCCTGGTCGCCGAAGGCTCCACGCTGGCGCGGCGCATGCTGTCGTTTCCGTTCCCCGTGGTGGTCGCGTGCGGCGGCCATGCTGTCGCGAAAGGCGCCTTCCTGCTGCTGTCGGCGGATTACCGCATCGGCGTCGAGGGTCCGTTCAGCATTGGTCTGAACGAGGTGCAAATCGGCATGACCATGCACCACGCCGGCATCGAACTGGCCCGTGACCGCCTGCGCAAAAGTGCCTTCGGCCGCTCGGTGATCTGCGGCGAGATGTTCGACCCCAAGGGCGCGCTGCAAGCCGGCTTCTTCGACAAAGTGGTCGCCCCGGAAGAACTCACCGAAGCCGCGCGCACCGTCGCGCTGCAGCTGAAGAAGATCAACATGCGCGCCCACAAGCAGACCAAGTTGAAAGTGCGCAAGGAATTCCTCGAGACCCTCGACCGGGCCATCGAGCTGGATCGTCAGATCCCGCTCTGAGGCATCACCGACAACGCGCTGCATTCCCCTGCAGCGCATTCCCCCGAAACATCCCGTTAAATTCCTGACCCTCCGCCCGGCCCGTGGCCGATTGCCGATTCCAGTGCACATCCGTACACTGCGCGGCTTTTCGCCTACCGGGTGGTTTTTGCATGCTGTTCGTATTGCGTATGTTGTTGATGGGCCTGCACTTTCTTGTCGCTGGCGCGCTGGGTCTTTTGCTTGGCTTGTGCCGCCCCTTCAACCCTGACAACAGCCGCCTGTGTGCTCGCCTCTACGCCCTCCCCGCCATGGGGATTCTCGGGCTGCGCCTGAATGCGCAGCTCAGCCCGCAGTTCGAGCACGCCAGGCCTTGCGTGATCATCTGTAATCACCAGTCCAATTACGATCTGTTTGTCCTCGGCAACATCGTGCCGCCGCGCACGGTCTGCATCGGCAAGAAGAGCCTCAAGTGGGTGCCGTTCTTTGGCCAGCTGTTCTGGCTGGCGGGCAACGTGCTGATCGATCGCGGCAACCCGCAGCGGGCACGCCGCGCCATTCTCCAGACCACCGAAACCCTGCAGCACAAAGACACTTCAATCTGGGTGTTCCCCGAAGGCACACGCAACGAAGGCGCGGAGTTATTGCCGTTCAAACGCGGCGCATTTCAAATGGCGATCGAGGCCGGCGTGCCCATCGTGCCCGTGTGCGTAAGCACGTACGTGCGCAGCATGGATTTGAATCGATGGAACAGTGGCGAGGTGATCATCCGCACGCTGCCCGCGATCCCGACAGCGGGCCTGACCAGCGAAGACATTCCGCAGCTCATCGGGCTCTGTCACGGTCAGATGCAGACCTGCATCGCCAGCATGGACGCGCAGGTCCGCGGGTCCGCTGCTGCCATCCGAACAGACGCTGAACAGCACTGAAAAAACCTGCGAACTCGTTTAAATCCGCCGACTCTGATCAGGGAGCGCGCTAAGCTGCGCGTCAGTTTTTCCTAAAAGAAGAAGCAGACATTATGGGTCGAGTGGTTGCCGCTGCCGTTTACAGTGCCGGAAAGAAAGTCACCAACATCTCCCTCGACGAAGGCGCGGCCTGGGCGGCGAAACCCGGGCATTTCGTCTGGATCGGCCTTGAGCAGCCAGACCTCGAACAACTGACCACGCTGCAGCGGCAGTTCAATCTGCACGAACTGGCCATCGAAGACGCGCTGGAAGTCCACAGCCGGCCGAAACTGGAGACCTTCGGCGACGCGCTGTTCATCGTGACCTACGCGCCGATCCGCGAGAACGGCAAGCTGATCTTCATCGAAACCCACATCTTCGCGGGCAAGGGCTACGTCATCACCTCGCGCAACGGCGATTCGAAGTCCTACGGGGTGGTGCGTCAGCGCTGCGAGGCTCGGCCATTGCTGCTGGAGCACGGGGAAGACTTCGTCCTGTATGCGCTGCTGGATTTCGTCACCGAGAACTATCAGCCGGTCACCGAATCGATTCACTGCGAGCTGGAAGAGCTTGAGCACAACGTGCTGCGCAAGGACCTCAACGAAGCCGACATCCACCGCATCCACGCCCTGCGTCGTGACCTGCTGCGCCTGCGCCGTTACGTGGCGCCGATGGTGGAGATTGGCGAGGAGTTGCAGAAGCTGAGCTTTCCCTTCATCGACAAGAACATGCGGCCGTACTTCCGCGACGTGGAGATCCACGTCAAACGGCAGATGGAAGACCTCTCCAACCTGCGCGACATCGCCAGCCAGACCATCGAAATCAGCCTGCTGCTGGAGTCTTCGCGGCAGAGCCTGACCCAGCGCAAATTTGCCGCCTGGGCCGCGATTCTGGCTTTCCCTACCGCCATCGCCGGGATCTACGGGATGAATTTCCAGAACATGCCGGAGCTGAGCTGGCATTACGGGTATTACATGGTGTTGGGCGTGATCGTCGGCGGGTGCGGGATTTTGTTCGCGAGCTTCAAGCGGTCGGGTTGGCTTTGACGGGTTGGCGCGCCATGGTATTGAATCTTCAATGACTCACCGGGTGCTCCCACGGGGCTCGGCGTAGGGACTGACGAACTCTTAATCTGTGGGAGCGAGCTTGCTCGCGAAGACGGCGTTTCAGCCGCCGGAGATGTAGCGGATGCTCCAGCCTCTTCGCGAGCAAGCTCGCTCCCACAATTGATCGTTCGGCAGATGCACCTGCGTGGCTGCAAAATGAGCGCAACCACGCTGTCAGATTACCGGACGCTTGTTTGCCACAAACCGCATCATCCATTCCGCCACCGCCGTGCCGTGGTGGTCTTCTTCCAGGCTGGCGATGCCCTTCCCGTAGACCTGCTCACCCAGCGCGTCCTGACGGATGTCGAGCAAGGTGCGCGAGTAGTCGTGGATGAACTCCGGATGACCCTGGAAGCACAGCACCTGATCGTTGATGTGATACGCGGCGAATGGGCAGAACTCACTGGTGGCAATGACCGTGGCGCCTTCGGGCAACGCCGTGACCTGATCCTGGTGGCTGATTAGCAGCGTGAGTTTGTCCAGCGCCGGCGTCATCCACGGTTGGGTGGGTGCAAGGTTGTAATGATGAATGCCGACGCCCCAGCCTTGGGATGCGCGCTCGGTCTTGCCGCCCAGCAGCAGCGCCAGCAATTGATGGCCGAAACATACGCCCAGCAATTTGTCGCCGCGCTTGTAGCGTTCGAGCAGATACGTCTTGAGGGTTTCGATCCATGGATCGGTGCCGAAGGAATCGGCCTTGGAGCCCGTGATCAGATAGGCGTCGAATTGCTCGTCATCCGGCGGGTAATCGCCGTGCATGACGTTGTAGACGACGAACTCCGCAGGCACCGGCTGTTGAGCAAAGAGTTTTTCGAACATCCGCCCGTAACCCTGGTATTGATCGACCAGCTCCGGGCGAAGTACGTCGGTTTCCAGAATGCAGATGCGTAACGACATAAAAATTCCTGAAGCGACAAAGCGAAAATGCGTGGGCTCAAGCCTGCCTTGAAGGCCGGGGCAAGGCAAGGCCCAGTTGTGGCCGCCCGCTGTCGTCAACTGGACCCTCGCTGTCCCAACCCTTGATATGGCACAGCGAAGAGTCTTCGCTAGAACAGCGTCCCCTCTTCGGCTTTCTCCAATAGCAACGCAGGCGGCTGAAAACGTTCGCCATAGCGCTCGGCCAAGGCCCGGGCACGGGTGATAAACGGCTTCAGCCCGTATTGATTGACGAATTGCAACGCCCCGCCAGTCCAGGCCGGAAAGCCGATGCCAAGCATCGAACCCACGTTGGCGTCCGCCGTCGATCGCAGCACACCCTCCTCCATGCAACGAACGGTTTCAAGGGCCTGAATGAACAGCAGGCGGTCGCGAATATCCTGGCCGCTGATCTGTGCGTCGGGCTTCTCAAACCGGGTTTTCAACTCCGGCCACAAGTGCTTGGGTCCGCCGTCGGGGTAGTCGTAAAAACCGCCGCCGGAGGTTTTCCCTGCGCGATCGAATTCATGCAACAGCTGCTCGATGACCGCGTCGGCCGGATGCCCGGCCAGCTCAACGCCCTGCTCGGCCAGGTCCTTGCGCGTCTGCTGGCGAATCTGGCTCATCAGCCGCAACGATACTTCATCGGACACCGCGAGCGGCCCCACCGGCATCCCGGCCTTGCGCGCCTCGGTCTCGATCATCGGCGCACTGACGCCCTCGCCGAGCATGGCAATGCCTTCGTCGGCGTAGGTGGCGAACACCCGCGAGGTGAAGAAGCCGCGCGTGTCATTGACCAGAATCGCGGTCTTGCCGATCTGGCGAACGAAGTCGAAGGCCCGCGCCAGGGTCATGTCGTTGGTGCGCGCGCCCTTGATGATTTCCACCAGGCGCATCTTCTCCACCGGGCTGAAGAAATGCAGACCAATGAAGCGCTCCTGCCGGCTGATGGCGCTGGCAAGGCCTGTGATTGGCAGCGTCGAGGTATTGGACGCAATCACCGCATTGGGCACGACCACTTGCTCGGCGGCGGCGCTGACCTGAGCTTTCAACTCGCGGTTCTCGAACACCGCCTCGATGATCAGGTCGCAGCCTTCAAGGTCGCTGTCGCGGCCTGTCGGCTTGATACGGCCCAGCACGGCATCGCGCTGAGCCTCGGTGATGCGGCCTCTGGCAAGCTGCTTGTTCAGCAGTCGCGCCGAGTAATCCTTGCCCTTCTGTGCCGCGGCCAGATTGATGTCCTTGAGGACCACGCTGACGCCCGCCACCGCCGTGACATAGGCAATGCCGCTGCCCATCAGCCCGGCCCCGAGGATGCCGACCTTGCGCATGTTGAACACCGGCGGCGCCTTGGGCCGCGCCTCTGCGGCCTTGACCCGGTTGAGCTGAAACCAGCTGCCGATCATGTTCTTGGCGACAGGTCCCGTGGCGAGCTCGGTGAAGTAACGCGCCTCGATTTTCTCCGCTGTATGGAAATCCACCTGGGCGCCTTCCACGGCTGCGGCCAGGATCTTCTCCGGCGCCGGATAGCAGCCCCAGGTTTTGCTGCGCAACATCGACGGCGCGATGGCCAGCATCTGCGCCACTTTCGGGTGCGCCGGCGTGCCGCCGGGCAATTCAAACCCTGGTTGATCCCACGCTTTGATCGGCGCCGGATTGGCCAGAATCCATTCACGCGCCTTGGCCATCAGGTCATCGGCATCGCTGGCCAGTTGATCGATCACACCTGTTTTCAAGGCGTGCTCGACGCCCATTGTCCGGCCTTCCATCAGCAACGGCAGCGCTTTCTCCAGCCCCAACATGCGTACCAGCCGCACGGTGCCGCCCCCGCCCGGAAGCAAACCGAGGGTGACTTCCGGCAAGCCCAATCTGACCTGGCCGCCATTGATTGCGATGCGATGGTGACAGGCCAGGCACAGCTCCAGCCCGCCGCCCAATGCAGAACCCTCGATGGCGGCCACCACCGGTTTGCCGAATGTTTCCAGCGCGCGAAGCTGGGCCTTGAGGTCCATGGTCATCTGGTAGAAGGCGGCGGCGCGGGTGGCGTCGACCTGACTCAGCTCGTTGAGGTCGCCGCCGGCAAAGAAGGTCTTCTTCGCCGAGCGGATGATCACACCGGCGATGGCCTCTCTGTCCGCCTGCAGGCGCTCGAGGGTTTCGGCCATGGCCTGGCGATACGCCGCGTTCATGGTATTGGCTTGCTGGCCGGGCATGTCGAGGGTCAGCGTAACGATCTGATCCGTGCCGGTTTCGTAGCGGATGGCATCGCTCATGCGGTCGTTCTTCCTGAAACGGTTATCGGGTAAAGGCGGTCGGCGTAGCGGTTATCGTGCTCCACGTTCATAACCGCTCGATGATCGTCGCGATGCCCATCCCGCCGCCGACGCACAGCGTCGCCAGGCCGTAACGCAACTGCCGGGCTTCCAGCTCGTCGAGCAGCGTGCCGAGAATGATGCAGCCCGTGGCGCCCAGCGGGTGGCCGAGGGCAATCGAGCCGCCGTTGACGTTGACCTTGTCGGGGTCGACACCCATGTCCTTGATGAACTTGAGCACCACCGAGGCGAAGGCTTCGTTGACCTCGAACAGGTCGATGTCATCAATGGTCAGCCCCGCCCGCGCCAGGGCTTTGCGCGTGGCGGGGGCAGGTCCTGTGAGCATGATGGTCGGATCGGTGCTGGTCACCGCCGTGACCACGATGCGCGCCCGCGGTCGCAGTCCCAGGGCCTGACCTTTTTGCGCGGTGCCGAGCAGCATCAACGCGGCGCCATCAACGATGCCGGAGCTGTTACCCGGCGTGTGCACATGCTCGATGCGTTCGACATGGCTGTAGACGCGCAGCGCCGTGGCGTCATAGCCCATTTTGCCGATGGCCTCGAAACTCGGGCGCAGGTTGCCCAGCGCCTCCAGTGTGGTGTCGGGGCGGATGAACTCGTCATGGTCGAGCAAAAGCAGGCCGTTCCGGTCCCTGACCGGCACCAGCGAACGGCGAAACGCACCCCGCTCCCGGGCCAGCGCCGCCTTGTGCTGGGATTGCACGGCGAACAGATCCACGTCATCGCGGCTGAAGCCTTCGAGGGTGGCGATCAGATCGGCGCCGATCCCCTGAGGCGTGAAGTGGGTGTGCAGGTTGGTGTGCGGATCAAGTACCCAGGCGCCGCCGTCGCTGCCCATCGGCACGCGCGACATCGACTCGACGCCGCCGACCACCACCAGATCCTCGAACCCGGAACGGAGCTTCATCGCTCCCAGATTCACCGCTTCAAGCCCCGACGCGCAGAACCGGTTGATCTGAACCCCGGCCACGCTGACGGCCCAATCGGCGACCAGCGCTGCGGTTTTGGCGATGTCGGCCCCCTGATCGCCGATGGGCGTAACGCAGCCCAGCACAATGTCATCGACGTGGTGGGTGTCGAGGTGATTGCGCACTTGCAGTTCTTTCAACAGCCCTGCCACCAGATCCACCGGTTTGACGCTGTACAACGCGCCATCCGGCTTGCCCCTGCCCCGCGGCGTGCGCAAGGCATCGTAAATAAACGCTTCGGTCATGCTGTCCTCGCTAAACCGATGATCTGTCTTCTTATATGTCCGGCCGATAGTCGAACTGTCATAAGAGCACTATCTATCACAAGCGATATCACAGAGCGCGCTCTTCCGCCGGATCGATTGACAGGGTAGCTGGTTGTGAGAAGTTTCGGACTCGGACGAACGGTAGCGGGCTACTGAACATCGCCGCCGGTGGATGCAGGTGTCTAGAAAGGGAATCTTTGAGTGATAGCTACTCGCCAATCTTGCGAGTGTTATAACCGTGCGGTTTGATAAGCCTCAACGATATAAGCCGCAGGGCACGCGGGCTCTAAGGTTAAGTCAGTAGCAGTGGCGCCATAACAAAATCGATTCACCCAGCGCCCGCCGTCCACGATCTGCTGATCGGGGCACCTGCTCTTTTGCCTCACCTTTGCCAACCCCCCGCCTTGGTCTCGACCAAAGCCCATGGGTTTCTGTCGCTCAGGAATAACAAGAAAAGGCATTTACCATGTTCAAGTTCAAGTTCAAGCGCTCGAAAATACGTCAGGCCGGGCTTATCGTTTTCGCCACTACGCTGCTGCTGATCTTGCCGAACATGACACGGTTGTTTGGCTGAGCAGCCTGCGCTCGGCACGTGCAGTATCCTGCGACGGCGTCGCCTGATTTCCTGTCTCCTACAGGGCGAACGCCGGCGGCATCGGTATCACGTCGCTATGTCGGGGAGTCTCTTCTTTTCTGTGGCGGGGGAAGTGGCTGCCTGGCGCACTGAATAGCGCGCACGTGGTGGGAAGGCGGCCGAGCTGAACGCCCGACCGCTAGGGACTGATCAACCCTGGCGTTGCACCTGAATCATCGGCGCCGGGACGGGCTTTTTCTTCGCAGCGGCCGGGACAGCAATCGGCGCTGATGGCGATACGACCACCTTGGCGTGCATCTGCTCGCAGCCACCGCCACGGCGCATGCCGCGCACCGGGCAGGCGTCCAGGTAATCCAGGCCAACCGCCAGCTTCAGATGCCGTTCCGGGATCGCCAACTGATTGGTCACGTCAAAGCTGTACCACGCGTCGTCAATCCACGCTTCTGCCCACGCATGGCTGGACAGGTGTTCGCTGCTGTCACTGTAGAGATAACCCGACACATAGCGCGCCGGCACCCCGAGACTGCGGGCGCAGGCCAGAAACGCGTGGGTGTGATCCTGACAGACGCCAACACGGCTGGCGAACGCTTGGGCGGCGCTGGTATCGACGGCGGTCGAGCCCGGCGTATAGGTGATGTGCTCGTTGAGCGCGTGCATCATATCGATCAGCGCGGTGCGGTCGGTGCGCTTTTGGGTCTGCCCGATGGCAAAGGCGCGAATCGCTTCGTCAGCCTCGGTCAGGCGGGTGAAGCGCAGAAACGGCAGCGACGACTGAGTCTCGTGTTCCGCCTCACGCTTCTCGTCGATCTCGACCTGGCCGCGCGCACCGATGACGATGGCTTCGTGGGGTTCGTCCAGGGTCAGCACGTGGAGAATATTGCCGAACGGATCGATCTGCGCACGCACCGGGCGCGGCAATGCCAACTGCCAGCTCAACACCTGCTGGCGCTCGCTGTCGTGGGGGGTCAGACGCAAATACTGGATGCTGGCGCGGACCTGATCGTCGTAGTGATAGGTGGTCTCGTGGCTAATTGAGAGTCTCATGCAGCCTCCAGGTAAGAAGTGTGAATGACGCTACCCAGTTGGGCCAGAAGTGGAATGAATTCGTTCAACCACTCATGCAGGCCTTCATCGAGGATCTCGTCGATGCCGGTGTAGCGCAGGCGAGCGTCCAGCTCGGCGGCCAGACGCTGGGCGGGACGGCCATTGGCCCCGGGCAGACTGGCGAGAATGATGTCCAGCTCCTCCAGACACGCACGCAATGAGCGCGGAATGTCCGCACGCAACAGCAGCAATTCGGCGACCTGACGGGCACCCGGTGCATCGCGATAAACCTCCGTGTACGCCTCGAATGACGACAACGCGCGCAACAGCGCACTCCATTGATAGTAGCCAGCGGCGGAACTGTCTGCCGCCGCGTTGGCGGACGGGCCGCGCAGTTCGAGCATTTCATAACGCGCATCGAGCATGCGCAGGGTGTTGTCGGCGCGCTCGATGAACGTCCCCAGACGAATAAAACGGAACGCGTCGTTGCGCATGATGGTGCCGTAAGTCGCGCCGCGGAACAGGTGCGAACGCTCCTTGACCCACTCACAGAAACGGCTCATGCCGTAGCGGCTCAAACCCTGCTCGGCGATGCCGCGAATTTCCAGGTACGTGGCGTTGATGTTTTCCCACATGTCCGCAGTAATGCGCCCACGCACCGCATGGGCACTGGCCCGCGCCGCACCCAGGCAACTGAAAATGCTTGCCGGGTTTTCGGCGTCCAGCGCGAAAAAGTGCAGCAAGCGCTCGGCGTGCAGGTCGCCGTGGCGCTCCAGGTAATCGTCCAGGGTTCCGGTGATCAGCAGGGGCATGGCGATTTCATTCAGGCCATCCCCGCGTCCGTCCTGGGGCATAAGCGACAGCGAATAACTGACGTCGAGCATCCGCGCGAGGTTCTCGGCGCGCTCCAGGTACCGCGACATCCAATATAAATCCGAGGCAGTTCTACTTAGCATTGGCAGGCATCCTTAATCCTCGACCACCCAGGTGTCCTTGGTTCCGCCACCCTGCGACGAGTTCACCACCAGCGAGCCTTCGCGCAAGGCAACACGCGTGAGACCACCGGGCACTACACGGGTTTCGCGGCCAGCCAAGACGAACGGGCGAAGGTCGATGTGGCGCGGGGCGATGCCGTTCTCGACGAAGGTCGGACAGGTCGACAGGCACAAGGTCGGTTGCGCGATATACGCGTGGGGCTTGGCTTTGAGCCGCGCCCGGAACGACTCGATTTCGGCAGCGGTGGCAGCGGGGCCCACGAGCATGCCGTAACCGCCGGAGCCCTGGGTTTCCTTGACCACCAGATCGCCCAGATTGGCGAGCACGTGGGACAGCTCTTCGGGCTTGCGGCACTGCCAGGTCGGCACGTTCTTGAGGATCGGTTCTTCGTCGAGGTAGAAACGGATCATGTCGGTGACGAAGGGGTAGACCGACTTGTCGTCAGCCACGCCGGTGCCGATGGCATTGGCCAGCACCACATTGCCCGACCGGTACGCCGCCAGCAGGCCCGGCACGCCGAGCATCGAATCCGGATTGAACGCCAGCGGATCGAGAAACGCGTCGTCGAGCCGGCGGTAAATCACGTCGACCGCTTTCGGGCCGTCGGTGGTGCGCATGAACACGCGGTCATCGCGCACGAACAGGTCAGCGCCTTCTACCAGTTCGACGCCCATTTCCCGGGCCAGAAACGCGTGCTCGAAAAACGCGCTGTTGAAGCGCCCGGGGGTCAGCACGACGACGCTGGGGTTATCCAGCGGGCTCGAGCTTTTCAGGGTGTCCAGCAACAGGTTCGGGTAGTGATCGATCGGCGCGATGCGTTGCGCGGCAAACAGTTCGGGGAACAGCCGCATCATCATCTTGCGGTCTTCGAGCATATAGCTCACGCCGCTTGGCGTGCGCAGGTTGTCTTCGAGCACGTAATACGTGCCGTCGCCGTCACGCACCAGATCGACGCCGGAGATGTGCGAATACAGGTCGCGATGCAGATTCAGGCCCTGCATCGCCAACTGGTATTGCTCGTTGGCAAGGACCTGTTCGGCAGGAATGATCCCGGCCTTGATGATGCGCTGATCGTGATAGAGGTCAGCGAGAAACATGTTCAGCGCCTTGACGCGCTGAATGCAGCCGCGCTCCACCACCCGCCATTCGCTGGCCGGAATGCTCCGCGGAATGGTGTCGAAGGGGATCAGCCGCTCGGTGCCCTGCTCGTCGCCGTACAGCGTGAATGTGATCCCGGCGCGATGAAACAATAAATCGGCCTCACGCCGACGCTGAGCGAGCAACTCAGGCGGCGCTTCCCCCAACCAGCGGGCGAATTCCCGATAATGCGGACGAACTATGCCGCCCGCATCGTACATCTCGTCATAAAAGGTGCGGATCATGCCGTACTCCTTGTCACCATGGACACCAGAGCCTTCGCAAGGCCCGTGCCATCGGCATAAACGCTTTAATATCAATGGGTTGAATTAAACAGCCGGAGCGTCCGCACCATTCCTGTGCACGATGCGCCCTAACCCGTTCCCCGACGCTTCATGGCGAAGCGTCGTTCACTTTGAAAATCTATCGCTGGCATAGCGACAGTTCATTTCCGTCCGGTTCAGGGGCTGAGCATAATCGCCCCATACCGCAGACCAACCCGCCAGGTCACACAAGGCGATTGGCTCGAAACCTTATTGGCAACGCCACCCGATATTCCCTTTCCGCCGCTCCCAAGAGAGCGGCTTTTTTTTGCCTGTGATTCAGCTCGGTGCATCTCCCGCTCCACACTTGGTCATGGAGGCGGGAGACAATTTCCAACGATCGGCGCCTCGCTTCGGCGCATGACGGTTGATCAGCTCAATGAAGGCGCTTGAGCTCCTGTTTGACGCCCCAGCCTTCAACCTCCCCGTCCAGACCGAAAATTGCCGTCTGGAAATCCTGCTCGAAGTCGCCTATCCCGTCGTACGTTGCGTACATCAACTTGCTCAGTTCCAGGTGCCAGGCACCGTCTTCCAGTGCATTGAGCTGGACATTCACTGACTCGCCACGAAATTTTTCCGCAGCCTGACGCGCCCGGTCCTCATCCGGAAAGGTGGCATAGAACTCGATGGGGTGAATGCGTGCGAAGTCGAAACCGCCTTCTTTCATGCAGCGCAGAACATGGCTGCTGATGTCTTCTTGATAGGCTGTGCTCATGAAACGTCCTCCTATGCAACGATAGATAGAGTTTCAACTATCCCGAAACACCCCTCGATGGCGAGGCGTGTAACGGCAGGTCATCTGCCGCCCGGGACTCAAGCATGTCGCTGACAAGGCCGGTGCGTTTTACAAAACGGGCATACGTACGCGAGCGGACTCGGGTAGATGCATCACCGACCTCGATCGCAGAGTACGCCCATTGCCAGTGCGTTGCCAATTGGCAGGATGGCGGGCAATGCAGGCTTCTTACGAAGCCTCGATGATGGAGATGATCTGTACCGCGTTCTGCTCTTTGAGTGTCTTCACGGTGGGCTCCGCAGTGCGACCGTCGAGGTCGTTCAGATCAAGATCACTGGCGACCGGAAACAGGATCGGGCGGAGTTGCTGCGCAGCCTCTTCTTCACTGGGACGGTGATCGGATTCAAGATCGAGGGTTTGCTGCACACCGTCTTTGTCCAGAAACGAAATAGTCCACACTTTCATCAATGTCTCCTCAGTAAAGGCCTGACAACGGCCTGATGATCTTGACCCTTGCAGCGCAACGACGTTCAACCCGAATCGTCAGCGCACAGCTGACGTTGGCAGCCTGAAGCCGAGGATTCGCAGGCAAAAAAAACGCCCCGGTCTCGGGGCGTTTTCATCAGGCTGCGGTCATTGTGGCTTGGCGTCTTTGACCCCTGCCGTGTTGTCCAGCAGGCTCTTGGTCGCGGTCTGCAGGAAGCTGTCGAGCTTCTTGCGCAACTCAGCGACGTCCGGCGCATTCGGCATCAGCTCGGCATGGGGCTTGGTGCCCAACTCGTAGCTGTAGACCTTCGGCTCCATTTCCTTGGGTTCGATCAGGATCCGGTTGCCGGTGACCAGCGCCACGGTCTGCTCGCTGCCCGATGGCTTGATTACGCCAAAGCCCTCGTCTCCCGCCGGCAGATTGAGCAGATCGCGGCCCCAGCACTGGTGCACGGTGTCGCCACCCAGGCGGCCCATGATGGTCGGCACGATGTCGATCTGCGTACCGACGATGCTGCTGCGCTTGCCGAACTTGTCCTGCAGGCCCGGGGCGATCATCAGCATCGGCACGTTGAAACGGCCAAGGTCCATCTCGGTGATCTGCTCGTTGTTGCCGAAGCCGTGGTCACCGACGACCACAAACAGCGTGTCCTTGTAGTACGGCTCTTTCTTGGCCTTCTCGAAGAACTGACCCAGCGCCCAGTCCGAATAACGCATGGCGGTGAGGTGTTCATCCAGCGTGCCATGCCCGGTGACGCGCTCGACCGGCAGATTGGCCGGCAGTGCGTACGGCGTGTGGTTTGACAGGGTTTGCAGCAAGGCATAGAACGGCTTGCCTTTGGCCTCGCGGGCTTTCAGCTCCTCGGCGCCACGGTCGAACATGTCCTGATCGGACACGCCCCAGGTCGGGTCCGAGAACACCGGGTTCACGAAGTCGTTGCGGCCAATGAAGTTGGTCATGCCCTGGTTGCTGAAGAAGCCTGACTGGTTGTCCCAGGCGAAGTCACCGTTGTAGACGTAAACGTCGTCGTACTTGCGCGCGCTGAGCAGCTGCGGCAGACCGGACAGCTTGTGGCTGCCTTCCGGTGTCTGCATCAGGTATTCAAAGCCCGGCAGGTTAGGGAAGCACGCCATAGTGGCGAACATGCCCTGATGGGTGTGCGTACCGTTGGAGAAGAAGCGATCAAACAGCAGACCTTCCTGGGACAGTTTGTCGAAGTAAGGCGTGATGTTCGATTCGTCACCCAGCGCACCCACCGAATGGCCGGCGAAGCTTTCCATCAGGATCACGACGACGTTCTTGATCGGCAGCGTATTGGCCGGCGGCGGCGTGAAATCACGACGCACAGCGGCTTTCTCAGGATCGATCAGCTTGTCGTTGGCGGTCAGCAGCATGTCGCGGACCGTCTGCTGGGCTTCAGCCACAGGCAGGGTCGCTTTCCAGATGTTGTCGCGGTCCTCGGACATGCGGCTCTTCGCCGCCGCGATCAGCGTCAGCGTGCCGTTCAGGCCAAGGGTGTTGGCGAAGTTGGAGTCAGTGGTGTAGGCATCGCCCCAACGCAGCGGCGGGCCCTGGCGCAAGGTGCCGCGAGCGGCGATGACGGCCACCACCAGACACAGCAGGAAGACCACGGCGCGTTTGTACAATGGCGCGACCACACGGTTGTCGGCGCTGGCGACGTTGAACCCGCCACGGGGACGGGTCACGCGATCGACGCCTTTGAAGACCAGGCTCAGCAGCCAGGTCACCAGTGCCCACGCAAACAGATAACGAACCACCGGGTAGCCGTACCAGATCATGCTCAGAACGGTTTTCGGGTCTTCTTTGACGTATTGGAAAACCAGGCCGTTCAGGCGCTGGTGGAATTCACGGTAGAAGTCCATCTCCATCAGGCCGAAGAACGCGGTCAGGCTCGCAACCAGCGTCAGCCAGAAGCGAAACACCCCACGGGCCGCCATCAGGCGCGCGCTGAACAGGGACAGCAGAAGGGGAATCAGGATGTACACGACCAGACGCAGATCGAATCGCAGGCCATTGCCGAACGCCTCGACAAACGTCGAAGCCGGCGTCGCGCCGATGCCTTCGCGGTTATAGACCAGCAGCGCAACGCGCAAAAGGGTGTACAGGACCATCAGCACCAGGCCGCTCAGGAGCGTATAGGCCAGGTGCGATTTGACGGTAGGTTGCGGCGCGCGCGCCGGGGCGTCCGTTTTGGCCATGTGTTGTGGGATCCGTTGGATTCAGGTTTAGGTTCAAAAAGCGGTGCGCCCGACCACATCGAAATGCCGGTCCGGGCTGCGGGGGCCAAATATTACGTGAACCCTCGCGGTTTACCACCGATCCCGCGCATTCTTCATGACGGATCGGCTCAAACATTTATCTCAATCAGTGGGTAGCCTTGGAACGGCGCGAATCTTCCCGAAGAAACGGTGAAAATTCCGTTCATTAACGACGCCTCTCATATTTTCTTACAAAGCCTTGAATAGCGCTCACACCTTGAACGTCTGGGCATACCGCTCGACGGCGTGTTCGATGGCGTCGAAAACAGGGGGTGCGTGGGCGTTGAGCGAGGCGTTTTCCTGCAGCGACGCCTGCACCGCTGCGATCAGCCGTTCGATGCGAACATTCGGTTTGCGGATGTCGCAGGTCGACGCCAACGTCAGAATGCCGAGCCGCGAGCCGAACAGGCTTTTCGAGCCATCCAGACGCAGGGCGAGCGCGTCGTCCTTTATGTACGCGGTGGTGTTGACGATGTCGTAGGCTGGCGCCAATTGAGCGTCCGCCCCCAGCGGGTCGCGATACAGCACCCCGAAGTTCTTCAAATGAGCATCGCCGTTGCCGACCATGCAACTGAGCGCGACGATATCGAAGAACTGATCCAGCGAATCACGCACATGCTCCGGCGCGCAGAACAAGCGAATGGCCTTGGCGATGTTTTCGTAGCTGGAGTCGTATTTCTGCTCAGTGCCCAGGCCCATCAGCACGGCCATGTCCTCGAAGCCGATGGCACGCTGGTCAGCGTCCCGATCAAAGCGACGCATGACGAACAGCTGGCGGTTATCCGACAGATAAAATTCCGGTACCGGCATGCCGGCTCTGCGCGCAGCATCCATGCACACGTACTCGTTGACGGCAAGCCCGGGGAAGTCCGCCCTCCCCGACTTGACGATCAATTCGGGCATCAACAGTGTGGCTTTAGGGTCCGTAACGAAGTCCGAATCGGGCACGATGACTTTGGGCTGAACGCCTGAAATCCCGGTGCGCAAAATGTACTGATCGACCAGTTCGGCAAACAGATCCTGCGTCCCGTCCCAACTGAGTATCTGCCCCAGGCTTTTGCCTACCACGGGGCCCGCCCCACCCAGCAAGTCGTCGATCATCGGCGATGCCACTGCAACGCGGCCGACGGGCGAACCGCTACCGGTCAATGCCATGAGCAGCATGGGGTTGACGGGCGTGGTTTTGGCGAGGCGATTGCGCAACTGTTCCAGCACGAAGCCTTCGGGCAGGTTCATCTGGAAGACGGGATGCAGGCTGCGCGAGACGTAAGCCGCATCGCGAACGCCCATGGTCAGGCTGATCTGCGACGCCGGGCTGGCGTCCAGGCCATAGCGAAACAGGTAGTCGCCGGACTCAGACGCCGACAGCTCACCGCTCTCACCTTCCGGGGTAAAAATGCGTACACGATCCAGCGGTTTCACTGGAACACCTCGCGCAGCTCTTCAAACGTCGGGCGTCGGGCGGAAACGACTTTTATCTCGGCATTCAACGCGGCCAGCACCTTGGCGTAGAAATTCACCGCCACAGTCGGGCTGCCTTTTTCGACTTCGGCGAGCTTTTGCCGTGTCATGCCCGACTGGTAGGCCAGCTGCACCTGAGTAAGGCCGCGGGATTTGCGCATCTCTTCGATCTGGCTGCCCAAGCGCTCGAGCAATAACGTCGCGTCCATTTGTCACGCCTGCATAACATTAAACAATCAATGGAATGTATACGTGACATGACTGGCGAGCAAGGAGAAGTTACGCAAACCTGACATCGCCTGGCTAATGTCATGCTTGCGTAACATATCAGCCGTCAGAAGTTGCTGGGCTTGCTGATCGCCTGAAGCACGTACTGCGGCAATGCGAAGGCGCCGATGTGAACCTCAGGGTTGTAATAACGGGTAACGATACCGCTGCCGGCGAATCGCTGACGCAGGGTATCCAGCGAAACTTTGCGGTGCTCGGAATCCGTCGAGCCCCAGGCAAACGTCATCGCGCCACCAATATAGGTGGGCACCGCTGCCTGATAGAAATGCCAGTCGGCGAACAGGCCATTCATGCGCCCTGCCGTGGTCTGCACTTCGCTCAGCTGCATGAACGGCGTGCCGTTCTGCGTGACCAGAATCCCGCCTTCGTTAAGGCAGCGATGGCAGGCCTGATAGAAGTTTTCCGAAAACAGCACTTCGCCCGGCCCGATCGGGTCCGTCGAATCGGAAATGATGACGTCAAATTTTTCCTGAGTGGTGGCAACGAAGCGCATGCCGTCGTCGATGACCAGGTTCAGACGCGCATCATCGAAAGCGCCTTTGGAGTGGTTCGGCAGGTACTCCTTGCACATCTCGACCACAGTGCCGTCGATCTCGACCATGGTGATGTGCTCGACCGTCGCGTGCTTGGCGACTTCGCGCAGCATGCCGCCATCGCCACCGCCGATGATCAGCACACGTTTGGCGCGGCCGTGGGCCAGGATCGGCACGTGGGTGAGCATCTCGTGATAGATGAACTCGTCGGCTTCGGTCGTCTGAATCACGCCGTCCAGCGCCATGACCCGGCCCATGCGCGGGTTTTGAAAGATCACCAGATGCTGATGCTCGGTGCGCACTTCATGCAGCATCTTTTCCATGCGAAAGCGCTGGCCGTAGCCTTCGTACAACGTTTCTTGATAATCGCTCATGGATGGAGTCCCCGATAACTACTGATGACAGGACGGCAGGCCGCCCACAAGAAGGCGCGCATTCTACGTCGCGGAGCATGACAGGTCGAATGTCGTGGTGGCGCGGGTGATCTGGCAAAACAAAAACGCCCGACTGGCCAGGCCAGTCGGGCGTCATGTGTTCTGAAGCCTTGCTGCGATACTAGATGCGCACGTTGCCACGCGGGCCAGCGATTGCCCAGATGATCAGGCCCAGTACCGGCAGGATGACGATCAGCAAAATCCAGAGAATTTTCTTCCCGGTTTCCGCGCCGCTTTTCAGCACGTTGATGATGGCCCAGATATCCAGCGCCAGAATGATCAGGCCAATCAGACCGTTGAAGGTAGAACCCATGGTGTTGCTCCTAATTGAAGGCTTGCTCACTTGAGAGTGGCGGGCTGCAATGAGGGTTCCGTTGGTCGGCAGGGATATTTCTCGGCGCAGCAAAACGCGGTGACGGAGATCAAACCTGCGCCTTGAGCGCCTCCAGCGCGGGCTCTATCAATATGCCGAGCTCGACGCCGAGTGCCATGACCCGCTCAACGTCAGCGCCGTAGACCAGCACCGTTTGCAACACGTGGTCCAGCGGCTCGCTGATGTCCATCAGCACATACCCGCCCATGTCCTTGTTCATGCTGGAAAGCTGAATCTGAATACGGTTAAGCGCGGCCAGGGGTTCAGCTTTGGTCAGCTGTTTGGGCTTGATGTTGAACGCCACGTTGGGGCCGAAAGACGCCATGATCTCGGTGAGCAGATCAGGGTAGGTATCAGCCTGAAGCAAGACGGTATCAGGCAGGCTGCCGATGACGACCCACTCGCCCAGCGGGATCGGGAAGGTGTCGTCGAAATTGATGTCGGGGTTGGCGGTCAGAAATGCATCGGGGTCGGCGTAAGCCTGGGCGGCTTCGTCGGCGATTTTTTCGATTTCTTCATCGCTCATGCAGCCGGAGCTGATCTTGCTGATGAATTCGATGAGTGAAGCTTTCATGGCAGATCGTCCGGGGGCTGAAAAACAGGCGCGCAGGATAGCTGGAAATGCTGCGCGCCTCTATCGCTTACGCCCCCAGACGTGTGAGCTGTTCGGCGGTCTCGGTCGCGCCCATGGTCTGCGCGGCCATCAGCGGGGTGACGCCCTTGGCATCCTGGATGTGAGGGTTGGCACCCTTGGAGATCAGGTAGTCGACGATCGCGGTACGGTTGAACATCGCCGCCATCATCAATGCGGTACGGCCGTCGGCTGATGCGCCTTCGACGTCTGCGCCGCCTTCCACAAGGATCTTCACGGTTTCCAGATCGCCCTTGAACGCAGCGCCGGCGATCGGGCTCTGGCCATTGTCGTTGCGCAGTTCCGGGTCAGCCTTGTGCTTGAGCAGCACCCGCACGGCATCTTGATGACCATGGTAGCTGGCCAGCATCAACAACGTGTCGCCTTTATGGTTGCGAAGATTGGGGGTCAAGCCGTTTTCCAGCAGCCGGTCGAGCATCGGGGCGTCACCGGCACGAGCCCGGTCGAACACCTGCTCGGCAAATTCCAGTGCCTCTTCGTCTGTCATGCGCGTGGCAGAACCGGGCGTGGTGGGGGCTTCTGACATTTCTTAACTCCAGTAGCGCAAGGCATTGCGCGGAACAAAATCAAAGGATGCGGCGATTCATGGGCCAGGCAATCTATGAGCCGTGGACAAAGCCTGTAGTTCCACTGATGACGCCATCACTCATGGCGCACCGTCGATAGCGCCGCCGCAGATGACACCAACGATGCCAGCTTCATCAACCGGCGCCAAACGATCAGTTTCAATGAGCCCGACAGCGCAAGCTGACACCCCGGCGAGAAAATTTCGCAACAAAACGAAATAAATCCCGGATACCGCTGTCTCAGTTATGTCCGCAAAGCGCGACTCCCGCCCCGCAGCACTCCTTCACCACCCCCCCACTCCGGTAAATTGCAGGATGCACGAGAGGCATTCATGCAAATTGCACGAAGCAGAATTTTTGTAAAACATGTAAACCCTTGATTTTATTGATATTTATTTAGCGTCAAAAGCTGGCACAGTCACTGCACTAGTCATTCCAAGCTTGTTATCCCATGAGCAATGGAGCCTCTAGACATGACTTTCATCCAAGAAAAATTCGCATCCGTATTTTCCGATTTCGAAGTCACCACCCAGCCGCGTCCGGACGGTGGCGTTCTGTTGACTCTGCGCAATGAAGAAGGCACCAACATCCGCCGCTGCGTGTCTTACGCTCAACTGCACACCCCAGTACAACTGGAATGGGTGATCAGCGCGATTCGTCGCGACCTGGCCGCACAAGCCAGCGAGCTGCCCGCTATCTCGATGTTGCAGAGCCAGCACCGTTTTGATCTGCCTACTTATCACACCCGATAAGTACGAAGCCGGAACCTGGCGTTCCGGTAGCAGCACGTTTCACTCTCATCGAAGCATCCCTTGTAGATTCCCGCGATAGTCGATGCTATCGCGGTTTTTTTTTGGGCTTTTTTTCGCTGAGGGCGACGTTAGACGCTGGCGCGCATTGGGCCTCCGTCTACTGGATGATTCCCCGACACAATGCCTCGCCCACGGCCTGAGCGCGGTTGGTGACCCCGAGCTTGGCGTAGATGCTCTTGAAGTGATGCTTCACGGTCGCCTCCGAAACTTCTTTTATCAGCCCGATCTCCCACGCCGTCTTGCCTTCTCGCGCCCATTTGAGGATCTCCAGTTCTTTCGGAGACAGCGCCCGCGTCTGCAGTTGTCGGCCCTTCCCCGCCACGTGAAGCATCGGCACCAGACTGGTGAGCAGGTAGCGATCGTTGTGGCTCAGCGGTCGCTCCATGCCGTTGAGCGTGCAGATGGTGACGACGCCCTGATTGGCGCGCGTCTGGCTGCTGTAGCCATAGGAAAACGCCGGAAGCAGGTCGCAATCCTCCACCGCAGCCATGTAGGCCGCAGACGGCGGGTAGGTCTTGAAGGCCTCTTCCCAATTCAGAAAACCCATGGTGTGGCGGTAGCAACGGATAACCGGGTCTTCGATCATCAGGCGTCCCTGGCAATAAAGATCCTTCCAGTAGCTGTCGACGTTCGACGTGATGCAACTGAGCAGCACGCCGTTGCGATACTGATAAAGCATGGCCCGTTCGCTGCGGCATTCAGCCCGTAGCCAGTCAAGTGCGTTGGCAATGGCCGCATCGCCGTCCTGTTCAGTGATGCTGGTGACCATTTGTTGTATCAACGGACTCAGCGTCCCTGTCTGTGCGTTTTTCATGTTCCCCTCCCGTTTAAAACCATCAAATTCGCAGCCCTGATGCCCCTTGGATTTTTTATGCATGGCAGCTGAAAACGGCGTCAGGTGCTGTCGTCAACACGACCGCACGAGGCGCATTCAAAAGCTGTCAGGGTGCGACAGGCGAAGGGTTACACAGTCGAGGAGGGTTAAACACAGCGTCGAAAACAAACAGGCATGCCTGACCGTGAAACAAGCAACTTCCCACAAACGAACAAAAACCAACTTACATTTTTCCGCATTTGGATACAAAAACGGCCAATGTCAGAGACATCGGCCGTCGGTTTTCAGCACACCAGATTCATCAGAAAGCGCTGGGCTCTATCGCCGTAAAACTGCTCACGTTGATGTGCCCGTTCAGTTCTCCGCCATCGCGCACCAGTGCGCAGGTGGCCATGCCGGCCTGTTGCGCGGCATCGAGCTCTTCGACGATGTCGGACAGGAACAGAATCGCTTCCGCCGGCTGGCCGATGCTTGACGCAATTGATCGATAGGACGCCTCGGCACGTTTGGGCCCGGAGGTGGTGTCGAAGTAGCCGCTGAACAGCCCGGACAGATCGCCTGCCTCGGAGCAGCCAAAGATCAGCTTCTGCGCCTGGATCGAACCCGAGGAGTAGACGTACAACGCGTACCCCGCCTGATGCCAGCGTTTCAGCGCCTCGACGGCATCCGGGTAAACGTGTCCCTTGAGCTGCCCGGCCTGGTAACCCTGCTGCCAGACCATGCCCTGCAACGCCTTGAGCGGCGTGGCTTTACGGTCTTCAGCGATCCATTGCAACAGGATCTCGATGACCCGGTCGACACTCGCGTCAGGTTCAGCACTGTCGTTGCGCACGGCCTGCAACTGCGCGGCCACGTCGGGTTCGCCGGCATGCTGCCGAACGAACCCGGGCAGATGCTGCTTGGCGTACGGAAAGAGCACGTCGAAGACGAAGCTCACCGCGCTGGTGGTGCCTTCGATGTCAGTCAGGATCGCTTTGATGGTCATGGTGATCAGTCTTCCAGACGCGGGAACTGGCTGGCGATGCTTTCGCCGGTGAACTTGGCCACCCAGCCTTCCGGGTTGTTGAACAGGCGAATGGCAACGAAATGCGGATGCTCGCCCATGTCGAACCAGTGACGGGTGCCGGCCGGAACCGAGATCAGGTCGTTTTTCTCGCACAGCACGGCGTAGACGAAGTCGTCGATGTGCAGGGTAAACAGCCCGCGGCCGGCAACGAAGAAACGCACTTCATCTTCGCCATGCTGATGCTCCTCGAGGAACTTGGCGCGCAGTTCGGCCTTCTGCGGGTGGTCACTGTTGAGGCTGATCACATCGACAGTCACGTAACCGCGCTCGGTCATCAGCCTGTCGATCTGGGTGCGGTAGGCCGCGATGACCTCCTCCTGACTGGCGCCGGGGGTGATCGGCGTTGCCGCCTGCCAGCGGTCAAACGCCACGCCGTGCTCGGCCAGGGTCGAAGCAATGTCTTCCAGGTGGGTCAGGACCTTGTTGGGCAGTTCGGGGGATGACACGTGGTAAACGGACAGACTGCTCATTGCGGGGCTTCCTCGGTTCGGTCCGCGTCTGTCGGCTCTGGGGCCGATCAGATGCGTTTGATTCAGGCAGTGGGGACGCTGCGTGCAACCATCAACGCTGGAGCGATGAGCGGTTGAGCACGGACAGGGTCTTGAGCTCGCATTCGAACAGGAATTCGAAGGCTTCGATCTGGCGCAAGGCATCGCTCATCTTCGCGCCCCAGGTGTACAAACCATGACCGCGAATCAGGTAACCGGCGCAGTCAGGGTGTTGATCCAGCCAGGGCTGAACCTTGCCTGCCAGCCGGGAAATGTCCTGATCGTTGGCGAAAATCGGCACCACCACTTTTGATTCATGGGTGGAAACGCCGCTGAAGGCTTTTTGCAGCTCGTAGTCCTCGAACACCAGATGATCGCCGGCAGTGAGCCGGGACAGCACGGTGGCGTTGACCGAGTGAGTGTGCAGCACGGCGCCTACCGCGGGCTTGGAGCTATAAAGCTGTGTGTGCAGCAGGGTTTCGGCCGACGGCTTTTTGCCGGGTTCCAGGCTGTTGCCGGCCAGGTCGGTGGCCAGCACGTCGTCGATGCCCAACTGGCCCTTGTGCTTGCCGGAGACGGTCAGCAGCGCTTCGGTCGGCGACAGGCGCACGGAATAATTGCTGCTGGTGGCGGGCGACCATCCCCGGGCGTACAGAAACTGCCCCGCTTCGATGATTTCCCGAGCCAGTGCTTCGCGACTCATACGCGCTCCTCTTTCATACATGTGACGGTCAGGACGGCAGCGGCCACGGCCGCCAGACTCGCAATGGCAAAGGTCCAGCTGGCGCCCAGCGCGTTCCAGCTGTAACCGGAATACAAAGCGCCCATCGCCCCGCCGGTGCCGGAAAGGGCGGCGTACAACGCTTGACCCTGACCTTGCTGGCGTGGGCCAAAACTGCGTTGCACGTAATGCACGGCCGACGCATGAAAGCTGCCGAAGGTGGCTGCGTGCATCAGTTGGGCGACGATCAGAATCGCCAGATGATCGGCCAGATTACCCAGCAAAAGCCAGCGCAATGCGGCGATCACGAAGCTGGTGATCAGCACCTGACGGACACTGAAGCGCTGCAGCACACGGCTCATCGCCATGAACATCAACACTTCAGCGATCACCCCCAGCGCCCACAGCAGGCCAATCATCCCGCGGCTGTAGCCGAGGTGTTCCAGGTGCAGCGTTAGAAAGGTGTTATACGGCCCGTGGCTCAGTTGTATCAATGCGACGCTGACATAAAACGCCAGCACGCCCGGCCTGATCAGCTGCCTGAGAAAGCCCTCCCCCGCGACCCGCACGCCCGAGACCACCGGTTGAGCATTCGGCACCCACCAACTGCTGGCGATAATGCCGAGCAGGATCAACAGCAGCAGTTGCGGGTAGTAATCCAGGCTGAACCACTCCAGCATCCGGCCCAGCACGACCACCGAAAGAATGAAGCCGATGGATCCCCACAGCCGGATCTGGCTGTAGCGGGAAGTCTGGCCCTGCAAATGCGTCAGCGTGATGACTTCGAATTGCGGCAGCACCGCGTGCCAGAAAAACGCATAGAGGGCCATGACCATCGCCAGCCAGGCGTAGGACGTGTCGACGAGAATCAGGCTGAAACAGGCCAGCCCGCAAATGGCGCCGAAGCGCACGATGGTCAGGCGTCGGCCGGTGTAATCGCCGAGCCAGCCCCAGACGTTGGGCGCAACGCAGCGCATCAGCATCGGGATAGCCACCAGTTCGCCGATGCGCGCGGCGGAAAATCCCAGATGGCTGAAATACAGCGCCATGTAGGGCGCCGTGGCCCCAAGCAGGGCGAAATAGAAGAGGTAGAAGCTGGCGAGCCGCCAGTAAGGAAGCGCCGCCACGCTCAGATGACCGCAGCGGCAACGCGCGGCTCAGGCATTACAGCTGACCCAGAATCGGCGTCGTGACGCGCACGTCAGCGTTTTGCCCGCGATGGCGCAGCAGATGGTCAACCAGCACGATAGCCATCATCGCTTCGGCAATGGGCGTGGCGCGGATGCCGACGCACGGGTCGTGGCGGCCTTTGGTGATGACCTCGACGGAATTGCCATCGACGTCGATCGAGTGCCCCGGCGTGGTGATGCTGGAGGTCGCTTTCAGGGCCAGATGCGCAACGATCGGCTGGCCGGACGAAATCCCGCCGAGGATGCCGCCGGCGTTGTTCGACAGAAAACCTTCCGGGCTCATTTCGTCACGATGCTCGGTGCCACGCTGGGCAACGCAGGCAAAGCCGGCGCCGATCTCGACGCCCTTGACCGCGTTGATGCTCATCAGCGCGTGGGCCAGCTCGGCATCGAGACGGTCGAAAATCGGCTCGCCCAGCCCCGGCATCACCCCTTCGGCCACGACCGTGATCTTCGCGCCCACCGAGTCCTGATCGCGACGCAGCTGGTCCATGTAGGCTTCCAGCTCCGGCACCTTGCTCGGGTCAGGGCTGAAGAAGGCGTTGTCTTCCACCGAATCCCAGGTCTTGAACGGGATTTCGATCGGGCCGAGCTGGCTCATGTAGCCGCGAACGGTGATGCCCTGGGTGGCGAGAAAATTCTTGGCGATGGCCCCGGCGGCGACGCGCATGGCCGTTTCCCGCGCAGAGCTGCGACCGCCGCCACGGTAGTCGCGGATACCGTATTTGTGGTGGTAGGTGTAATCGGCGTGGGCGGGCCGGAACAGGTCCTTGATCGCCGAGTAGTCCTTGGACTTCTGATCGGTGTTGCGAATCAGCAGGCCGATGGACGCGCCGGTGGTCTTGCCTTCGAAGACGCCGGACAGGATCTCGACCTCGTCGGGCTCCTGACGCTGGGTGGTGTGGCGGCTGGTCCCCGGCTTGCGGCGGTCGAGGTCACGCTGCAGGTCTTCCAGCGACAGCTCGATGCCCGGCGGGCAGCCGTCAACGATGGCAACCAGTGCCGGACCGTGGCTTTCGCCGGCAGTGGTGACAGTGAACAGCTTGCCGTAGGTATTGCCGGACATGCGGGAGGCTCCGAGGACGTTCAAAAACTCAAGCGCGCCAGTATACGCAGGCTTATGGCGCAGTTCATCCTCGAACCTTATTCATTTGCCCGCGTCCAATTGACACTTTATTGATGACGGTCCTGCAATGCTAAGCGCCTTACCCCTGATTCGCGGCTTCTGGCCGCTGCGAGCGATCATCTTGAGCCTGACCCTGCTGTCATCCATCGCCCATGCCGGAACGCCCGTCGTGCTGCAGCGTCCCATCAGCCTGGACACCGGCACCGGCGAGCTGTTCGGCACGCTGCTGCTGCCTAAATCGGCGAAACCGGTGCCCGTGGTGTTGATCATCGCTGGCTCAGGGCCGACCGACCGTGATGGCAACAACTCCGACGGCGGACGCAACGACAGCATGAAGCGTCTCGCCCTGATCCTCGCCAAGCACAACATTGCCAGCGTGCGTTACGACAAGCGCGGCGTTGCGGCCAGTCGCCCCGCCACCCCGGACGAGCGCGATCTGAGCATCGAGAAGTACGTCGACGACGCGGTCGCCTGGGCCGCCAAACTCAAGACCGACTCGCGCCTGGGCCCTCTGATTCTGATGGGCCACAGTGAAGGCGCACTGGTCGCCACCCTAGCGGCAGAACGTGCGGGCGCCGTCGCGTTGATTTCCGTAGCCGGCACCGGTCGCCCGGTGGATCAAGTGGTCCGCGAGCAACTGCAGGATCGCCTCCCTCCTCCGCTGCTGGCGCGCAGTGAGCAACTGATCGAAGAGATCAAGGCCGGCAAGACCGACAACGACGTGCCCGAACCCCTTCAGGTGGTGTTCCGCCCGAGCGTGCAGCCTTACCTGATTTCACTGTTTCGGCAGAACCCGACGGCAGCGTTCGGGCAACTGAAAATCCCGACGTTGATCATTCAGGGCCGCAACGACATGCAAGTGGGCGTGGGCGACGCCGAGCTGCTGCACAAGGCCAAACCCGACTCGCAACTGGCGATCATCGACGGCATGAACCACGTGCTGCGCATCGTGCCGATGGACATCAAGCGGCAGTTGGCGTCCTACAAGGATCCGCAGTTGCCGTTGGCCAGCGAAGTGACCGACCGCATCCTGAAATTTCTCGACTCGGTACCGGCCGCCTGAGGCCGGTGCTCTTCTCGTTGACGCGGAAGTCGACACACGATCCCTTTAGCTTCGTCAGAAACGGCCGATAGCTGTCTGCTGGCATCGTGTGCCGGTGCCATGTGCCGGGCAATGTCGATAACAGGATCGCCGTGATGACAGAAGCAACCATGCAAACCGACGCGGTCGAGCCGACCGAAGCCAAAGAAGGCGAAGTCGCCGCGCCTGTCTTGTGGGAAGAGGTGCATGCGGAGCACTTCTCGATGCTGCGTCTGGCGCCCCTGCCTACCGACCGTGCGACCGGCGCCCGCCCGCTGCGCTTCGTCGAGTTCGGCAAGGCCGAGCGCCACAACAAGGAATTCAGCCTGCTGCGCATGACCTATCAGTTGCCGGGGCAGAAGACCCGCAAAGAACAGGATTGTCTGGATATCTGGGTGGATCATGCCAATCGCAGCGTTCGCGTGGGCCCGGCGTCCGGCTTGCAGATCGATCCGTGGAACCGTGGGCTAGGCCGTTTCATGCTGGCCCAGGGCATCGCCTGGGCGCAGAAACGATGCGCCGCGTACAAGATTGAAGGCGTCGCACTGGCGAATAAGGATGCGCTCAACGAGGACACGCGCCTGCGTCGCGATCACTTCCTCAAGACCCAGGGTTTCGAAGTCGTCTACGCCGATGCGCAGCACCTGAAAGGCACCATCAAGGACGCCAAGGTCGGCAACCTCAATAACACCTGGAACGCCGACAAAATCCAGATCGTGCAGATCCTCGACGCCGCGCAGATGTTGCAACAGGCCGAACAGAGGATTCAGGAACAGGACGTCACGATCAAGAAGTCCGAAGACAAGGTCAGCAAATACCGCCGGGACGACGCCGGCTTGCGCTTCACCATCGCCTGCCTGGTCACCTTCGCCGTGTTTCAGGCCGGCCTGCTGATCTGGATTGCGACGCATCGGTGACCCGGCGTCGCACATCGCCAACTGCCTGACTAGATCCGCGCTGCAAACAGATCCTGATGAGTGCGGCACTGCTCGGCTGTCAGCATGAACACGCCGTGGCCGCCACGCTCGAATTCCAGCCAGCCGAAGTCCACTTCCGGGTACAGCGCTTCGACGTGAACCTGGCTGTTGCCGACTTCCACGATCAACAAGCCCTTCTCGTTCAGATGATTGGCGGCCTGGGCCAGCATGCGCCGCACCAGATTCAAGCCGTCGTCACCGCAGGCCAGCGCCAGCTCGGGTTCGTGCTGGTATTCGTCAGGCATGTCGGCGAAATCTTCGGCATCGACGTACGGCGGGTTGGACACGATCAGGTCAAAACGCTGGCCCGGCAGGCCGTCGAAACCATCGCCCTGCACGGTGTACACGCGCTGGTCCACGCCATGGCGCTCGATGTTCTGATTCGCCACTTCCAGCGCCTCGAACGACAAGTCGGCCAACACGACCTCAGCGTCGGGGAACACGTCGGCGCAGGCGATGCCAATGCAGCCGGAGCCGGTGCAGAGGTCGAGGATGCGGGCCGGATCGCTGGCCAGCCAGGGTGCAAACCGCTGCTCGATCAGTTCACCGATGGGCGAGCGCGGAATCAGCACGCGCTCGTCAACGATGAATGACATCCCGCAGAACCACGCTTCACCCAGCAGATACGCCGTGGGCACGCGCTCTTCGATGCGTCGCTTGATCAGGTGTTGCACCGCCACCAGCTCTTCGTCTTCAAGGTTGCAGTCCAGGTAACTGTCGGCAATTTCCCACGGCAGGTGCAGGGCGCCGAGCACAAGTTGGCGGGCTTCGTCCCACGCGTTGTCGGTGCCATGGCCGAAAAACAGGTCTTCCCCGTGGAAACGGCTGACAGCCCAACGGATATGATCGCGCAGGGTGCGCAGGCGGGAAGTGATCACGGCAGACTCCTTGAAAAAACGACGGGCGATTCTATCAGCCATCCACGCAACAAACGATCCCGCACCGGGCGCAGCGGCCTCGCGCAAAAACTTTCCACAGTCTTTACCTCGTTTTGCAGGCACTATGACAGCAACCGCGACCTGCTCGACGGCTTGAAGCCCGGCAAAAAAGCGAGGTCTGTGAGCATGGCGATTCACAGAATCGCTCTGCCAGTGGACAATGTGGCAAAAGCCCCACTCGAAGGAGCCCCCCGATGTCTGTTTCAAACACTGGTCCCAAGACCATGTTTCAACTCAGTGGCCGTGAATACGCAGCGGCCACATTAAGTAATGCCACCCTGATCATCATCGATGCGCAGAAGGAATACCTCAGCGGCCCTCTCGCCCTGACCGGCGTTCAGGACGCCATCAACAACATCGTCAAACTGGTCGCCGCCGCGCGTGCAGCGAAGTCGCCGATCATTCACGTGCGTCATCTGGGCACCGTGGGCGGAATGTTTGATCCCCAGGGCGAGCGCGGGCAATTCGTGCCTGAACTGCAGCCGCAGGGTGACGAAATCATCATCGAAAAACGCCTGCCGAACGCGCTGAACGGGACCGTCTCCACCGACGACCGCACCACGCTGCACAGCCTGCTGGAGAGCCGTGGCCGGCTGGACCTGGTGGTGTGCGGTTTCATGAGCCACTCCAGCGTCAGCACTACCGTGCGCGCGGCCAAGGACTACGGGTTTCGCTGCACGCTCGTGGAAGACGCCTGCGCCACCCGCGATCTGCCGACCCCGAGCGGCGTCATCAAGGCCGAGCTGGTGCAGCAGGCGGAGATGGCAATCATGAACGACAACTTCGCCAAACTGGCGCTGACCAAAGACCTGATCTGAATCCTCCCTCAACAGGAGCTGTTGCAACGAGCTGACTGCGCATGCCCCTCGCGCGGATCATTTTCCGGCAGTTCCTGAAGAAAAGGCGTACAAATGCAGTCGTCAGGCGGGGTTAACCCTGTTCACCTGACCGCCTATCCGTAATCGATTCGTAATGCCCCTGAAACCTGGCCAGGCGGGAACCACCCCCACGCTGTGCGGGTCAGAGCGCCGATACCCATAGAGGAAATCGGAATGAAAATATCCGATGGTTTTGATGCCCGTCGCCTGCGCCCCAAGGGCCAGGGCAGCTGGCGGATGCGCATTATTGCAGCGATGTCGGCCGTTCTGGCCACCGCTGGCGTGCTGCTGGCAATGGCCGGTGTCGCCAGCCTGATCGGCAACCCCGTCGCACTGGGCGAACTCAACGCCAGTCCAGCGGGCGCTGCGGTCACAGTCATCGTCGGTTTGTTGATGCTGTATGTCGGCATCTGGTTCTGGCGCCGCAGTCGCCGCCGCCGCCGTCGTGCCGGCGAACTGAACATGTCTCCCCACCTGATGAAGAAGCACGACTGACCTTCGCGTCATCCGCTGCCGTTTAATCATCGAAAGCCCTGATCATCGATAGTCGCGCCGATTCTGGCGTGACGCGGTTAAACTGGCCCCCTTCGCGGAGACCACCATGCAAGACGACGATTTTTCCCTGTTCAGAAGTGAAATTCGCGGCGTAAAGCCCATCAAGACTGAACATGCGGACGTAGGAAAACCCAAAACCGACCGTAAGAACCTGGCCAAGCTGCGTCAGGCGGCCACCGTGCGCTCCGATGCGACGATTACCGTTGATGGTCTGTCAGACCAGTTCGTGATCGATGTCGGCCCTGAAGACACGCTGTACTGGGCCCGTGACGGGGTGCAGGAAGGCCAGATGCGCAAGCTCAAGCTGGGGCAGATCAGCTTTGAAGGCAGCCTGGACCTGCATGGCATGAGCGTCGAAATGGCGCGCGAGACAATGTGGGAATTTCTCGCCGAGGCGGCCAAGCTGGAAGTGCGCTGCGTGCGGATTACCCACGGCAAGGCGGTGCGGCTGGACGGCAAGCGGCCGATGATCAAGAGCCACGTCAACACGTGGTTGCGTCAGCATCAGCAGGTATTGGGATTTGCTTCGTGCATCGCCAAGCATGGCGGCGCAGGCGCGGTGTACGTGATCCTCAAGAGGACCATGATGGAAGGGCGTGACGAGTAAGGCAGGCGTCTGCCGACCAGTCCTTGTGGGAGCGACACCCCCGGTCGCTCCCACCGCTCATTAAGCGCTCATCCGATCAACGCGGGCCAGGACCGCCGCCACCGCCACCGCCGCCACCCGGGCCACCGCCTTCATAGTGACCGCCGCCACCACCGCCTCCGTGACCGCCGTGGCCTCCCCCGCCCGGGCCCCAGAATGGCCAGCATCCGGACATGGCCGACATCACCGCGATGACCATCGCGACTTTCGCTATACGACTCAACATTTCGATTTCTCTCTTAAAGCGGGCTTGATCACAGGTATTCATCACCTGTTGCTTCTGACAGCACAAGCCTGCGAATCCGCGTCGTGGTTTGGTACCGATCAGGTATCGAGCCTGATACGAAACCCAACAAAAAGGCCGCGAGGGATCGGTTCCCTTCGCGGCCTGTGCTTCATGCGTCAAATGATCAGTAAAAATCAGCGGCGGTAGTAACCCGGTCCAGGTCCAGGGCCGTAACCGCCCCGTCCGCCATCGTATGGGCCACCGTCGTAATAGCGGTGTTCATGCCAGCCACCGCCGTGGCGGCCCCAACCCGGTCCGAAAAAACACCCCGAAACCGACGACGCCAGGGCAATCACCAGTGCGATTTTCGCGATTCGGCTAAACATCATAAGCACTCTCTTCATCCGGGCATCTATCACCCGTAACTTCAGACATCAGCCCGACACATTCCGACATATCCCCTCGGTAAAGGTTGGGTAAAGGTCGGCTGACACAGTCACGGCGGCGCCATGCCGCAGGCGTCTCGGCCGCCTGCCGTACCCCTGCGCGTCCAGCTACGCTACTATGTGCGCCTTTGCAGGCCCGCAACCCTGCGTTTTTTGAACCCACACGGAACACACCCCTGTGACTCTGGAACAGAACTACACCGCCATCCTCGGTCAACTCGGCGAAGACGTCTCCCGCGAAGGCCTGCGCGACACCCCGAAACGCGCAGCCAAAGCTATGCAGTACCTTTGCCGCGGCTATGAGCAAACCCTCGAAGAAGTCACCAACGGTGCGCTGTTCAGCTCCGACAACAGCGAAATGGTGGTGGTCAAGGACATCGAGTTGTATTCGCTCTGCGAACACCATTTGCTGCCCTTCATCGGCAAGGCCCACGTCGCCTATATCCCGAGCGGCAAAGTGCTGGGCCTGTCGAAGGTCGCGCGCATCGTCGACATGTACGCCCGTCGCCTGCAGATCCAGGAAAACCTCAGCCGCCAGATCGCCGAAGCCATTCAGCAGGTCACCGGCGCGCTGGGTGTGGCAGTGGTCATCGAAGCCAAGCACATGTGCATGATGATGCGCGGCGTCGAGAAGCAGAATTCGTCGATGATCACTTCGGTGATGCTGGGTGAATTCCGCGAAAACGCCGCGACCCGCACCGAGTTTCTCAGCCTGATCAAGTGATCCCGGCGTCCTGAAGGCCGCAGCATCAGGCTGCGGCTGTCTGGCGGTTCGTGCCGCCGAGTGAGGTTTTAGCGTGTTGATGAAAGCAGTGAGAGTCGGTCTCGGCCAGCTCGTAATCGCGGGCGATTTCCTGACCCGGCCGAGCAAAAAGAAGCGTTCTCCCGAAGCCCAGGCTGCCGTCGATGCGTCGGCGAAAGCGCTGACGCTGTATCAGTTCCACGCCTGCCCGTTCTGCGTGAAAACCCGCCGGGCGCTGCGCCGTTTGAATCTGCCTGTGGCCCTTCGTGACGCGAAGAACAACGAGCCCGATCGTCAGGCGCTGCTCAGCGGCGGCGGCCGGATCAAGGTGCCGTGCCTGCGGATCGAGGAAGAAGGCCAGACGGTGTGGATGTATGAATCGAAGGTGATCGTTGATTACCTGGAGAAGCGATTCTCGGCGGTTTGATGCAGTCCACTCCCACGGGATCGGGGGTCAACTCATCCTCTCAGCCATTCCGCAAAACCTGTGGGAGTGAGCTTGCTCGCGAAGGCGGCGTGCCTGCCGATGGAAATTCAGTGCGTTGACTGGCCAATTCGCGAGCAAGCTCGCTCCCACGGGATCGGGGGTCGGCTCAGCTCTCAGCCATCCCGCAAAACCTGTGGGATCCGGGGTCGGCTCACCCTCTCAGCCATTCCGCAAAACCTGTGGGATCCGGGGTCAACTCACCCTCTCAGCCATTCCTCAAAACCTGTGGAAGTGAGCTTGCTCGCGAAGGCGGCGTGCCTGCCGATGGAAATTCAGTGCGTTGAATGGCCAATTCGCGAGCAAGCTCGCTCCTACAGGAGTTGCGTCATCGGCGGGCCAACGTGGTGTCAAAGCCACAAAGCCAGCCTAAAATTGAGCAGTTACTTCGGGCAGCCTTCCTGGCGACACGCCGTATACACCTTCAATTGCTCAACCCGCACTTTGGTCTGCGCTGACAGGCATTGCGCCTGCACCAGCGGCCACATGCTCCCGCCCTCCTCCCGCTTGCCGGCCTGATACCGGCAATCGGCGTCGCGAAACGCGATCCACTTCTTCTGCGCATCCTGCAGGGCTTTCTTGCGCGCCGGGGTCTTCAGGTAGCCCATCTGCGCGTTGTATTGGGTGTTCAATTCGGCGTCCAGCGCTTTGTATTCCTGGCTCGCGCACTGGTTCATCGACGCCTGATTGGCGTCGCAGTCCTGCGCCTGGGCCGAGCAGCCGATGCCCAGCGCCATGAGCATCCCGACTGCGATCATCCTGTACTGCATGTCTCATCTCCTTATAAGTGAACAACGCTGAAGTCAGTCCAGCATGCCGACGTAACCCGGTTGCTGCTTGACCCGCGCTAGCCAGGCTTGAATCGCCGGGAACTGCGTCAGGTCGAAGCCGCCCTGATCGGCGACGTGGGTGTAGGCGTACAGCGCGATGTCGGCGATGGAGAAGTTGTCGCCCACCAGAAACGGCGTGCGCAGCAGCTGTTGCTCCATGACTTTCAGCGCCTTGTTACCGCGCCGGTGCAACGAGTGGTATTCCTCCATCCGATCCTCTGGCATCCCCAGATAAAACTGAATGAAGCGCGCCACCGCCAGGGTCGGCTCATGGCTGTACTGCTCGAAGAACTGCCATTGCAGCATTTGCGTGCGCAGGCGCGGCTCGGTCAGCAGGTAAGGCGTGCCTTCGGCGAGGAAGTTGAGAATCGCGTTGGACTCCCACAGGCAGGTGCCGTCTTCGAGCTCAAGGACCGGAATCTTGCCGTTCGGGTTCTTCGCCAGAAACGCTTCGGTTTCGGTCTCGCCCTTGAGGATGTCCACCGGCACCCACTCGTATTCCGCGCCGAGCAGGTTGAGCATCAGCTTGATCTTGTAGCAGTTGCCCGAGTTGTAATCGCCGTAAACCTTGTACATCAGCCCTCTCCCCTCAATCGTGTGCCGTCAGTCGTGCCGGTCGTGCGTGTGCGTAATGTATCAGGCCGCCTGTGAAAGCTGTGTGTGCCGAATGACGGCGGCCAGTCGTTTCAAGCCTTCGTCCAGGCGCTCGGGGTCGATGTGACTGAAATTGAGCCGCAGATACCCCGGGTTCGCGTCCGGATCGGCAAAGAACGGTTCGCCCGGCATGAACGCGACATTCTGCGCCAGGGCGCTGTCGAGCAACGTGCGGGTGTCGATTTTGTGCTTGAGCGTCAGCCAGAAAAACAAGCCGCCCTGGGGACTGTTCCATTCCGCCAGATCAGCGAAATGCCGCTGCAGCGCGGCTTCGAACGCATCGCGACGGGTGCGGTAGAAGCTGCGCAACTCCAGCAGATGCTGCTCGTACTGCTCGCTGCCGATCCACTGCAACGCCTGCCATTGGCCCACGCGATTGGTGTGCAGATCCGCCGATTGCTTGAGCTTGAGCAGGCGCGGGAACAGGTCGGGCGTGGCGATCAGGTAGCCGACGCGCAACCCCGGCATCAGGGTTTTCGACACGGTACCGGTGTAGATCCAGCTGGCTTTTTTCAGGCGGCTGACGATGGGCCGGGCGCTGCCGCCATCAAACGTCAGCTCGCGGTAGGGCTCGTCTTCGATCAGGGTGACGCCAAACTCGTCGAGCAACGCCGCCACCGCATCCCGCGCAGCTTCGCTGTAACGCACCGCCGACGGGTTCTGGAATGTGGGAATCAGGTAGGCGAACGACGGCGAGTGCTGCTCCAGTCGCTGACGCAGCGCTTCAAGATCAGGGCCTTCGGCGAGCAGCGGCACGGTCAGGCAGTCGGCGCCGAACAGCTGGAAGATCTGCAGCGCGGCCAGATAGGTCGGCGCTTCGAGGAGGATCTCGGTGCCCTTGTCGATGTACAGCTTGGCGGCCAGGTCCAGCGTCTGCTGGGAACCGCTGACGATCATCACCTGACTCGCGTCGCAGTCGATGCCCAGCGCCCGCGCCTGAGCGGCCAACGCCTCACGCAACTGCGGCTCGCCTTCGCTCATGCCGTACTGGCCGATACTGCTCGGCATGTCAGACCATTCACTCTTCGGCAACATGGCCTCGGCCGGCAATCCGCCTGCGAACGACATCATCTCCGGACGCTGGGCGGCGGCGAGGATTTCGCGAATCAGTGAACTCTTCAAACGGGTAACGCGTTCGGAAAATGGCATGGGATCACCGCTGGCGGAAAGAAAGGGGAATACGTCAAACTGGTTGACCGAAATTACGATGCCGCGCACGGATACGTCAATATGCTTGACCTTAAAAATTCATCCACCCAGCAAATTGCCATGGAAGCGTTTTTCTTCGGCTACCAGGCGTTCACCGCCAAGGCCGATGAAATGCTCGACCGTCGTGGCCTGAGTCGGGTGCACCAGCGCATCGTGTTTTTCATCGCTCGCTACCCTGGCCTGAGCGTGAAGGAATTGCTCGGCAAGCTCGGGGTGAGCAAGCAGGCGCTGAACACGCCGCTGCGGCAGTTGATTGAGATGGAGCTGGTGCTCAGCGTTGCGCCCGAGGACGACAAACGTAAGCGCCTGCTGGAGCTGACCGCCGAGGGACGCAAATTTGAAGAGTCGTTGCGCCGCGAGCAGGTCAAGCTGCTGCAACGGGTGTTCGCCGAAGCCGGGCAAGACGCGGTGGATGGCTGGATGGCGGTGAATCAGGCGTTGGGCAACACGATGACCCGCGGCTGACCCGCCGTTTGCAGACCGCGGCCGAAACTGTGCCGACCATTGCGCCGATGGCTGTATTGCAACGGGGCATGACCACTGCGTATAGGCTGGCAGCTCTGTTCAACCGCTGCGCCAAGGATAGACCCGCATGACTGACGTGCCCCTCGCGCCATTGCGACCGCTGACCGACTCCTCGCCCTCCGCCATCGCCGCCGGCTTCATCGCCATGATGACCGGGGTCACCAGTTCGCTGGTGCTGATGTTTCAAGCCGGTCAGGCCGCCGGGCTGACCTCGGCGCAGATTTCCTCGTGGATCTGGGCGCTGTTCATGGGCATGGCGGTGTGCAGCATCGGCCTGTCGTTGCGCTATCGCTCGCCGATCACCGTGGCGTGGTCGACGCCGGGTGCGGCGCTGCTGATCACCAGCCTGGGCGGCGTCGCCTACCCCGAAGCCATCGGCGCGTTCATCACCTGCGCGGTATTGGTGATCATTTGCGGCGTGACCGGGAGCTTCGAACGGCTGGTCAAGCGCCTGCCGACATCACTGGCAGCGGCCCTGCTGGCGGGGATTCTGTTCAAGATCGGCAGCGAAATCTTCGTCGCCGCGCAACACCGCACCGGCCTGGTGCTGGGCATGTTTTTCACCTACCTGATCGTCAAACGCTATTCGCCGCGCTACGCCGTGCTGGTCACCTTGCTGGTCGGCGTCGCGCTGTCGGGCATGCTCGGCCTGCTGAACTTCAGCGGCTTCGCCCTGGAAGTGGCGATGCCGGTGTGGACCACGCCGTCGTTCTCCATCGCTGCGACCATCAGCATCGGCATTCCGCTGTTCGTCGTCGCCATGACCTCGCAGAACATGCCGGGCGTTGCGGTGCTGCGCGCCGACGGTTATCAGGTTCCCGCCTCGCCTCTGATCACCGCCACCGGGATCATCTCGCTGATCACCGCGCCCTTTGGCGCCCACGGCATCAACCTCGCAGCCATCAGCGCCGCCATCTGCACCGGCCCCCACGCCCACGAAGACCGCGACAAGCGCTACACGGCGGCGATCTGGTGCGGGATTTTCTACGCCATCGCGGGGGTGTTCGGTGCAACGCTGGCGGCACTGTTCGCGGCGTTTCCCAGAGAACTGGTGCTGTCGATTGCCGCCCTGGCGCTGTTCGGTTCCATCATCAACGGCCTGACCGTGGCCATGAACGAGCCGAAAGAGCGCGAAGCCGCGCTGATCACCTTCATGGTCACAGCGTCGGGGCTGACGCTGTTCTCCATCGGTTCGGCGTTCTGGGGGATCGTCGCGGGGGTGTTGACGCTGGTGATTCTCAACTATCGCAAATGAGCGCTCGCGGCATGCCACTCTTATGCAGGAGCGCGCTTGCCCGCGATTCGCGGTAAGTCAGCCGACATCAATGGCAGCAGGCAGATTGCATTCACGGGCAAGCGCGCGCTCGTCAAACATACCAACTCCGCCGATGTATCTGGCGACCTACGGATTGTGGGAGATTCTATGGTTGTCATCAAGCCAAAATCCCCCCTTTCGGTTGATATTCGCTCTGATTTTTCATCAGGGAGAACGCGATCCGAGCGAGTTTGCGGCCAAGCATG
>NZ_JBTOQG010000020.1:0-59095 GCF_055283955.1 Pseudomonas sp. HP_12 | reverse complement strand
TGATCACCCTCAATTCTGCGGTGTGACACCTGACGCTTTCCCGGCTGAAGCCGGTCCCACTAAAAGCACGCAGGGTGTCCGTAGGACTGGCTTTAGCCGGGAAGAGGCCTGAAGGGGCACCCTCAATTCTGCGGTGTGACACCTGATGCTTTCCCGGCTGAAGCCAGTCCCACTGAAAGCACGCAGGGTGTCCGTAGGACCGGCTTTAGCCGGGAAGAGGCCTGAAGGGGCACCCTCAATTCTGCGGTGTGACACCTGACGCTTTCCCGGCTGAAGCCGGTCCCACTGAAAGCACGCAGGGTGTCCGTAGGACTGGCTTTAGCCGGGAAGAGGCCTGTTTGGGCGCCCTCAATTCTGCGGTGTGACACCTGACGCTTTCCCGGCTGAAGCCGGTCCCACTAAAAGCACGCGGTGTGTCAGTGCCCCTTCAGGCAATCAGTTAGAACTCTTGCCTGCTCCGCGCACTCCCATGCAACAGAAGGTTACTCACTGACCACGCCAATCCGGGTCCCTGACCCGTTCGGGAGAAAAAATGGAAATCATGACGCCGTCGCTTGAGCTGTTGTTCGAACAATTGGGGCTGGAGTCCGATCAGGCCAGCATCGACGCGTTTGTCGCCGGGCATCATCTGCCGGAAGGTGTGAAAGTGTCCGAAGCCGAGTTCTGGTCGCCGCAACAAGGGGCGCTGCTGAAGGAAAAAATCCAGCTGGATGATGACTGGGCACCCATCGTCGATGAGCTGAACGTCTTGCTGCACACCCCGACCTGACCCGTCGCACGTGCAAAAAAATGGCGGCCTACCAAGGCCGCCATTTTTTTTGCCGGATTCGCCATCATCGCCACCCGTTGCTTCAATGCATTTCGCTCACTGTGGATAAGCAAGTTGACCAAGATTGGTGAACGTCTGCCGGCCATTGAGCGCAGGGGCATGCACGAACAACCCATCGACCAGCGCGTCGCGTCGGGCATTGTTCCAGTGGGCCGAGCGATGGATGTAGCGCCGATACAACAGCGTCTGCTCGGCGTCACTCAACGCACCGCCCTCCCCTTTGGCGTGGCTGATCAGCTTGGCGGCTATGGGCCGCAACTCCGGTGGCAGGCTTGTTTCCGCTGATTCTTTGATGGGCAGGAACGGCACGCCCTCGTCGCATGCGAGCGCGTGCATCAGCCGCAGGTAAACAAGGGCGAGGTGGTTGTAGACGCGTCGCTCCAGCTTCACCGTCGCCACCACTGTCTTGACCCCGCGTGAGCTGCTGGCGAACCGTTCGAAACATTCCACGCCCAGCGAGGCGCTGTCATCGGTGGGGTCGAGCAGACGCCCGGCGTCGAGAGTGGACAGCTCGGCGTGGACCTGCTGCCAGGCATCCGTCGTGTCATAAGGCGTGCTGACGCTGACCAGGCTGCGGCGAGGCCGGAACAGCGAGACTTTCTCCATTTCCTGGGGCTGATAGCCGCCACCGATGTCCGAATGGCTGCCGGGCAGTACGATTTCCTGGGGCCAGTCGGGCTTGACGCTGTTGAGCACGAAGTTGCGCCGATGCTCATCGCCGGCCACAAGGTGCAGCACCTGCTGCGCGCACCCGGGGGGCAAAAACAGATTGACCCGTTTGTTGACCGCATCCCGAACGCTGCCCAGATCGGAAATCCCGCCCACGGCGGCGACCGTGTCGAACAGGCCGATGACCTTCAACCGCACGCTGCCACTGGCCCATGAAAAGCTGTCCGAAAGCGGCAATTTGCGGGGGTCGAGCACGGGGTCCAGCGCGCCACGGGATTTTTTCAGCACTTCGTTGGCCAGATGCCGGGCCGACGCCGCTCCCCGACTGAAGCCAAACACGTCCAGCTCCAGCGCCCCGATGACACAACCCGGGTTGTCGCTTTCAAACGTGTGAAGTTCATCGGCGAGCTTTTTGATGCCACGCAACACTTTCGCCACCACGCCAGTGGTGCCGCGACCGAAGCCTTGGCCCGACAAGCGAGAATCGCGCCCGCCAGATGTTGTGCCAACGCCACTGACATACACCGCGCCATACACAAACAGGCCGTCTGCATTAACGATTGCCTTGCGCTGTTGTTTATATAACCCGGCCAGTCGCGCGATATTGGTCGGGCTGTTGCTGTAACTGCTGCCGGCGTCAGTGTGCCGACCGCCACATTCTTTTATATGCACGCCGCCGTAGACTTCCGCCATGGCCTGGCAGTCGGCGCCGATCTGGCTGTTCACCCGGTTATTGCCGGTCCCGTCGAAAAACACACCGAGGCGAACGGTGACCTGCTGCGCGCCGGCGCGGGAATCGGCCGACGCGTGACTGATAGTTGTTTTTGTCATTTGATTCATCCGTGAGTACTGACATGAGTCCCGAACAGGCGATTACATATTCGGACATATACTCACAGGATGATCGCAGTTAACGTTCCGTCAACCGATGGAACTGCACTTCAGACGCGTCCTACTTCAATATCGGACGGTTAAATAATTAAAGGGCCTAAGTCGTACAACTAACGCTCCCCGAAGAGCTGCAAGCTTCAAGCGGCAAGCCACAAGACGCCCGATCACTGATAACTGCTCTTCACTTGAAGCTTGCAGCTTGCAGCTTGGAGCTTGATCCTCAGCTTTTCTCCGGCCTATAACCCAGCCGCAGCCCGCCCCAATGTCGGCCCTTCACGACGATGGGCACGGAAAGATCGTGCATCAGTTCGCCGGTGTCGCGGGTGTAGGTCTGCAACAGCACCGGCTGCTGGTGACTGCCACAGCGAATGCCGGTGCGGTCGTCGAACTTGCGCTTGGTGCGGTTGTTCACCGCGTCGACCGCCGTATCACCCGTCAGCGGCCGGCTGAACACCTGATTGTGGGTCGGCACGTAACCCTGCTGCGTGCAGGCGATGGCGAAAACCAGACCCTCATGACGCGTCAGCAGCGGTTCCTGGATGGCCGGCAGCGTTTGATCGGTGTAGCGGTCGAAGCGCGTCTGGTACTTGGCCGGCGAGGTGTTGGGGATGGGCTGGTAAGTGCGGTCGAACAGATCGGTCAGGCTGACCCGGTCCTGATCGATGTCCTGCTCGAACGTCGCGGCGATCTGGCTGGCGCCTTCCCGGGCAAGATCATAAATGCGCTGGTGGTAATCATCCAGGCCGACCTGGGCCAGGCGCTCGCTGATGGTTTCCGCCTGCTCTTCCATCTGCAACGCCGACTGCGCCAGGCGCCGGGTCTGGTCATCGCTGATCGCAAGGTCGCTGCGCATTTGCTCGACAGCAACGAACAGTCTGCTCAATTGCTCCTGATTGGTCTGGGCGCCCCGCGCGATTTCACCCACCTGTTGCTCTACCCCAACCGCCAGCTGAGCGATGTTCGCCAGTTGCTGTCCGGTGGATTCGACCTGGGCGACGCCGCCACTCAGGTCGCCCGATAACTGCCGAATCTGCTCGACCACCTGACGGGTGCGCTGCTGAATATCGACGACCATCTCCCCCACTTCACTGGTCGCCGTCGCCGTGCGCCCGGCCAGCCCGCGCACTTCGTCGGCCACAACGGCAAAGCCACGGCCGTGTTCGCCGGCGCGCGCGGCTTCGATGGCGGCGTTCAGGGCGAGCAGGTTGGTCTGGCTGGCGATGGACTGAATCACTGCCGTGACACGCTGGATGTCTTCGCTGCGCTGGCTGAGGGCTTCGATGAGTTCACGGCTGCTGTCGGCCCGTTCGCTGAGTTGGTGCATCAGGCCGATGGATTCATTGAGGACGCTGAGCCCCGCGCCGCTGCTCTCCCGCGCCTGGCTGGCGGCGGTCAGCGCTTGCTGGCTAAGCGTGGAAGTGGCGCGCTCGGTGGCGATCATCACGTCGGCGCTGCTGACGATCTGCTCGGCCGCGTTGACCTGGGACTGCAGCTTGCCCGCCAGTTGCCTGACGGAAAACGCCACGGCCGCCGCAGACAGCGCATTGTGACTGGTGCTCCGGGACAGATCGCGGGTCAGACGGGTCATGCCGTCTTCGCCCGCTTCTTCCGCTGCCACCGGCGTTCGGCCGGCGAACAGCGACGGTAACAAAATTGGCAACCATAGGATCAACAGCCCAATGAGCAGGCACACGTAAACCGACACACCACCCCAGACCATCGCCGCGAACAGCAGACACAGCCCAAGGCTTTGCAGGCCGGGCGTCAGCCAGCGCGAACCGGCGGCGGTCCGCTTGTCGGGAGCCCCGTGAGCGGGTTGAGAGGGTGTTGCGGCGTGACGACCTTTCGCATCCATGTCCGGGACCTGCCCTGCTTTCATTATTGTGAAAGCATTAAACGCCCAAATAGCGGCCATGCGCCATGAGTCATTGGTGGTAGTCGGTCGGAATGTGCGGCGAAGGAAGGGGTTACGCAGTCAGCGCGTAAAGGGTACGCAATGGAACGGCTCGACCACCCGTTGCGGGCGGTCGAACCCGAGGGATCACGCCTGACGCTGGTGGCGGTCGATCTGCTCGTGACGTTCCTGAGCTTCGATGCAGTACTTGGTGGTCGGGCTGATCAGCAGGCGCTTGAGGCCAATGGGCTCGCCGCTGTCTTCGCACCAGCCAAAACTGTCGTCAGCGATACGGCTCAAAGCCATTTCCAGCTGTGGCAGCATGCGCTGATCGCGGTCAATCACGTTCACCAGCCAGTGGCGCTCTTCTTCCACGGAAGCGGCGTCGGCCGGGTCAGCCGGGGTGTCCAGGCTTTCGATCGCGATACGGCTCTGCTCGATGCGCTCGTGGATTTCGACTTTCATGGCTTGCAACAGGTCGACGAAGAACGCGTGCTGCTCGGCGTTCATGTAGTCATCGGCCGGCATCGCCAGCAACTTTTCCTTGGTCATTGATTTCTCTATAAAAAAACGTGCATTAAGGCGATCTCAAAGGTGCGCCTCAACCTGGCATTAAACGCGCCGTAGTCTCGAAGCGCCGCTTGGCACTCAATTTACGAGGGGCGGCAGTCTAAGGCCGGGTTCGGTACTCGGCAACATAATTGATCAGGATTCGTCCAACAAGGGTTTGAATACCCGGTGGCATTGGGTCGCGCCGGGGTTTGATCGCACCCTTCACCCGGCCCGGGCGTCCTCGAAACGAGGCAGATGGTGTCTGACCGACCGTGGCCTGATCGGTTCAAACCGATGAAAAACGAAAAGGGCCTGACAACAGGCCCTCTTTGATAACAGCTGAACGACTCAGCGCTTGAGCTTGCGCTTGTTGCGGTACTGATCGATGACCACGGCGATGACGATGATCAGGCCCTTGATGATGTCCTGCACGTAGGCATCGACGCCGACGAAGGTAAAGCCGCTGGCCATGACTCCGAGAATCAGCGCGCCGATGACCGTGCCGGTGATCCGCCCCACGCCACCGGCGAGGCTGGTGCCGCCGATCACCGCCGCCGCGATGGCGTCCAGCTCGTAGGAAACGCCCATCCCGGCCTGCCCCGTGGCCGCCCGCGCCGAGGCGACGACGCCCGCCAGCCCGGCCAGCAGACCGGCGATGCTGTAGACGATCACCAGATGACGCTTGACGTTGATCCCCGAGGTGCGCGCCGCTTGCATGTTGCCGCCGATGGCGTAGGTGTATTTGCCGTATTTGGTGTAACGCAGGGCGATGTGAAAGATCACCGCGACCACCAGAAAGATGATCACCGGCATGGCGCCCTGGCCGATCGCGGTGTAGGAATCATTGAGCATGCTCACTGGCTGACCGCCGGTGTAATAGCGCGCCAGGCCCCGCGCCGACACCATCATGCCCAGCGTGGCGATGAACGGCGGGATGCCGGTGATGGCGATAATGCTGCCGTTGATCGCCCCGGCGAGCAGACCCACCCCAAGCCCGGCGATGACCGGCGCCCACACCGGCAGGTCGGTCAGCGACGGAAACACCGCCCGGGTGTAGTCCGACGATTGCGCCAGGCTGGCGGCAATCATCGCCGACAGCGCCAGCACCGAGCCTGACGACAAGTCGATGCCGGTGGTGATGATGACCTGAGTCACGCCGATGGCCAGCAGGCCAATGATCGACACCTGCAGAATCATCAGCACCAGCCGCTGGGAATTCATCAGAAAGCTCTGATCGCGGACGATCCAGCCAAACAGCTCGAATATCAGGCCGATGCCGATCAGCACCAGAAAAATGCTCAGTTCAGTGGGCAGCCGGCGTTTGTGCTTGCGAGGCGCCAGCGCGGGTTTGTTTTCCAGCATCGCGTTCATCTTCATGTGTGCCTCTTGTTCTTGTTCGACCCAACCGGGGCATTGCCACTGGGGCGTGGCGCAGTGCTTGAATCGGCGCTTCTGTCGCCAGCGATCGTGTGAATGGGGATCAGTGAACAGGGTTCCCGGACGCCAGGTGCATGACCCGTTCCTGGGTGGCCTCGGCGCGGTCGAGGGTGCCCATCATTTCGCCTTCGTGCATGACCATGACCCGGTCGCTCATGCCCAGCACTTCCGGCAGTTCGGAAGAAATCATGATCACCGCCATGCCTTCGCTGGCGAGCAGGGAAATCAGCCGGTAAATCTCGGCCTTGGCGCCGACGTCGATGCCACGGGTCGGCTCATCGAGAATCAGCACCCGCGGGTTGGTCATCAGCCAGCGCGCCAGCAGGGCTTTCTGCTGATTGCCGCCGGACAGCGTGTCGATGCACTGCTCAAGGGACGGCGTCTTCACCCGCAGCTTTTTGCACATGTCTTCGCACAGCACGCGCAGGGCTTTCTGATGGACGAAACCGTTGCCGACGTAATGGGGCAGCACGGCCATTTCCATGTTTTCCAGCACCGACAGGCACGGAAACAGGCCGCTGAGCTTGCGGTCTTCGGTGAGCAGCGCAAAGCCTTTCTCGATGGCGAAGTGCGGGTCGCTGACACGGATCGGCGTGCCGTCGAGGAAAATGTCCCCGCGCGTGCTCGGGGTGATGCCGAAGATCGTTTCAGCGACGTTGGTGCGCCCCGATCCCATCAGCCCGGCGATGCCGAGTACTTCGCCCGCGTGCAGGTCGAACGACACACCCTCGAACACGCCGTCCAGCGCCAAGTCGCGGACGGACAACAGAAGCTTGCCGACGGGCTGGTCGCGTTCGGGAAACAGTTGGGTCAGTTCACGGCCGACCATCATGGAAATCAGGCTGTCGCCGTTCATGCTGTCGGCCCGCTGCAGGCCGATATAGGCGCCGTCGCGGAACACCGCCACTTCATCGGCGATGGCGAACACTTCATTCATCTTGTGGGTGATGTAGATGATGCCCTTACCCTGGGCGCGCAGGTCGGCAATGATCGAAAACAGGTGGGCCACTTCCGTCTCGGTGATGGCGGAGGTCGGCTCGTCCATGATCAAGACGTCGGAGTCGTAGGAAACGGCCTTGGCGATCTCGACCATCTGCCGTTCGGCGATGCTCAGGTTGCCGACCATTTCTTCCGGATCGAGGTTGATGCGCAGGCGTTCGAGCAATTCCGCCGTGCAGCGGTGCATCGCGCGGTGGTCGACCATGTGCAGGCCGTTGAGCTGCTCGCGGCCGATCCAGATGTTCTCGGCGATGCTCATGTGCGGCATCAGGTTGAGTTCCTGATGGATCATGGCGATGCCCGATTGCAGCGCCGCCAGCGGCGACTGGAACACCACCGGTTTGCCGCGCAGACGGATTTCACCGGTGTCGGGCTGGTAGATGCCGGCGATGATTTTCATCAGCGTGGACTTACCCGCGCCGTTCTCGCCCATCAGCGCCAGCACGCTGCCGGGCCGCACGCGCAGTTGCACGTTGTCCAGCGCCACCACCCCGGGAAAGCCCTTGCTGATGTTGGTGATTTCCAGCAGATACGGGTGCTCGGCGTCGCTCGCCATCCCGGAAGCGGAAGGACTGTTTGAAGCCGAAGCGGTTGCGGAAGCGAACATGGTCACAGGCTCCTCGAGTGACAGGGCGGCAGAGGCACGGCGGCGCTCTGCCGGGTGTCAGTCGGTGTGAGGTGAGCGGTTATTTGAAGGTGCTGACGTTGTCCGGGGTGATCAGCTTGAAGGGAATCACGATGGCCTGTTCGGGCAGCGTTTCCTTCTTCGCCAGCTTCACGGCCGCATCGATGGCGCCCTCGCCCTGCCCTTTGGCGTCCTGAAACACCGAGACCGAGAGGTCACCTTTCTTGACCGCGCTCAGGCCGTCCGGCGTGCCGTCGACACCGGCCACAAACACCTCACCTTTTTTGCCGGCCTGCTTCAGGGCCATGGCCGCACCGATGGCCATTTCGTCATTGTTGGAGATGACCGCCTTGAAGTCGCGGCCCTGGGTCAGCCAGTCATTGGTGACGTCCATGCCTTTCTGCCGCTGCCAGGCGCCGGTCTGCTCCTGGGTGACCTTGATGTTAGGGTAGTTTTTCAGCACTTCCTTGACCCCCGCCGTGCGATCGCGCGTCGAGTTGTTGGCCAGTTCACCGAGCAAGATGACGACGTTGCCCTTGCCGTTCATTTTCTTGGCCAGGTATTCCATCTGCATGCGCCCGGCTTCCTTGTCGTCGGAGGTCACGGAGGCAACGCCTGCTGGCAACTTCGGATCGTCCGGACGGCGGTTGACGTAGACCAGCGGAATGCCGGCATCCGTGGCAGCCTTGGTGATCTTCACGGTGGCTTCGGTGTCGACGGGGTTGACGATCAGTGCGTCGACCTTCTTGCCAATCAGCTCCTGCACCTGATCGAGCTGTTTGTTCACGTCATTGCGACCATCCACGAACTGCAGATCGACGCCGCCCATGGCTTTGACTTTCTTGTCCATGTCCTCGCGCATGTAGGTCAGGTACGTATCGTCGAACTGAGACATGGACACGCCGATCTTCAGGTCGGCCGCCAGGGTGGCGCCGCTGCTCAGCATCAGGGCCAGGGCGAGTGAGGTGAAACGGAGTGGGGTATTCATGAACGGTCTTTCTCCAGATTCTTGTTGTTGTAATAGCGGGATAACGACTGCTGGAGGTGCTGGCGTTTAGCGCGGAGCAGAAGACGCCGCGTCTGAAAGGTGCGCGACCGAACCGCCCGATGCCCCGCACACCACAACGCCGCGACGTTCGACGCAGAGCACGTGGGCGATGGTTTCGAGGGCGGATTCGAACGCAAGGGCAGCGTTGATGAATGTGCGGGAAACAGCTCGGGGAATGGCGGGAAGCGCGAGTAAGAAGGGGCGGCAAGCCTTGGCGGCTGATCTGAAAATGTTCATCGGCGGTACCTGTCTGCGATTGGCTTTCTTGTTTTTTGTGTCGCTCGTTCGGCCTGCTGTCGGGAGACCCGACACCAGGCGCTGACGGCGATCGTCGGCAACCTGGAAATGACTCTATTGGAAAATAATTTCTACTTCAACAGCTTTTAGAATTAATTTCTATTTTCGTTTTGGTGCGCCCCGTCTGGGCTGTTGGTGGGTGTAGCGCAGTGCCTCACAGGGCATCTGCGTGTGCTTTTCACAGCACCACCACCCTGCCCTCCATCGCGCTGATTCTTGCGGCATCCAGCACCCTGGCCGAGGCCACCGCATCGTTTGCATCCACAGGATTACGCCCCTGATTCATCACCGCCTCCTGCCATTGCCGGTAAAACTCGGTCCAGCAGCCACGCTCCGACGGGACCCGCTCGCGGTGCTCGCCCTGCTCAAACCAGCCCCAGCGTCGGTGTTCTTCCACGCCCCAGCGTTCGCCTTCGGACTTGGGTGACAACCCGGCCAGTGCAGCAGCCTCCTGACCGTCGAGGCCCTCGACGGTATAGCAGCCCTGTGAACCGTTGACCCGAAATCGCGGGCCCTGGGCGTTTTGCAGGCAGTTGCCCCAGAGGTGCGAAACCACGCCGCTGTTATGGGTCAGTGAAATAAAGAAGCCGTGATCCACTTTCTGTTCAGGGGTCGCGAACTCAAGCTCGGCGTACACCCGCTTCACCGGCCCGAACAGCAGCAGCGCCTGATCCACCAGATGGCTGCCGAGATCCCGCAGAATGCCGCCGCCGCTTTCCTTGCCAACCGACGTGGGCGAATAGCGCTCGACACGGGACTCGAAGCGGCTGATGTCGCCGAGAACGCCCTGATCAATCAGTTTGCGCACGGTGAGAAAATCCGAGTCCCAGCGACGGTTCTGGTAAACGCCCAACAGCACGCCTCGGCGTTCGGCGGCGTCCACCAGTTCCTGCGCCGCCCGGGCATCCGGTGCAAATGGCTTGTCGCTGACGACCGGTACGCCGAGTTCGATGGCTTCAAGGATCAATGCCCGCCGGGAGGCCAGCGGCGTCGAAATCACCACCGCATCGACCCCGGCCGCAACCAGATCGGCCAGGCTGTCAAAGGCCGGGACTTTGGGGTAGTCGTTCCGCAGGTCCTGCCGGCGTTCCGGCGAACGGGTGACCACGCCGGCAAAGGTCACGCCGGGCTGGCTGGCGATCAGCGGTGCGTGAAAATAGCGCCCGCCCTTTCCGTAGCCGATGAGTCCGATTTTCATGGGTGAATGTCCTGTCCCTGCAGAAGCGTGTTCAATACTGACGGGCCTTGGCCAACGCCGCTTTTTGCCGCTCGTACGCCTCGGCGGTGGTACCGGTGGTCGACACCTGCGCCACGCCCACGCGCCACCACGACAGGTAGCCGTGGATCATGGTTTTCGGCAGTACCTTGATGTCGATCAGCGTCGAAACGGTCTGCCTGCGCGCATCAGCCAGTGCCGCTTCCAGCTCTTGGGCGTTGCTGACTTTGTAGGTCTTGCAGCCATAGGCCGCGGCACTCATCGCAAAATCCACCGGCACGAAGTCGCCATCCAGCTGACCGGTCTCGGGATTGCGGTAGCGGAACTCGGTGCCGAAACTGCCCATGCCGTTGCCCATCTGCAAATTGTTGATGCAACCGAAGGCCATGTTGTCGAGCAGTATCACGTTGATCTTGCGCCGCTCCTGAATCGAGGTGGCCAGTTCCGAGTGCAGCATCATGTAGGAACCGTCGCCCACCAGGGCGTACACCTCACGCTGGGGCGCTGCCATTTTCACGCCCAACGCGGCGTTGACCTCATAGCCCATGCACGAATAGCCATACTCGACGTGATAACTGTCGACACTGGTGCTGCGCCATGCCCGCTGCAGATCCCCAGGCAGACTGCCGGCCGCCGCGACGATCACCGCGTCCGCGGGCAATTGCTGGTTGAGCACGCCCAGCACTCGGCTCTGGGTCAGGCACGAACCGGTCATCTCGATGAAGTCGCGCAGCACCTGCGGATCAAGATGGCCGCTGACTTCCGGCTCGAAGTCTTCGGTCTGGTATTCCACGGCGTACAGCCGATCCACTTCCGCCTCCAGAGCAGCCCTTGCCTCGCGCGGCTGATCGCCCCACTGCGCGCGGTAGTCGCCCAGCTGATCCGCCAGGGAACGAAGCGCCAGCCGCGCATCGGCCAGCACCTGCACGCCATCGAGCTTCTGCACATCGAAGGCGCCGACGTTGAGGTTGAGGAACTGCACCTCAGGGTTCTGAAACAGGGATTTCGAGCCGGTGGTGAAGTCGCTGTAACGGGTCCCGACGCCGATGATCAGGTCCGCTTCCCGCGCCAGGGTATTGGCCGCCAGCGTGCCGGTCTCGCCGATGCCGCCCATGTTCAACGGATGGGCGGAAACGATGGCGCTCTTGCCGGCCTGGGTTTCGCTGAACGGAATGCCGAAGCGCTCGGCGAACGCCTGCAGCTCGGCGGCCGCGCCGGAATAACGCACGCCGCCGCCACAGATCAGCAGCGGTTTGCGTTTGCCTTTGAGCAGCGTCACCGCGTCGTTGAGCATTGCTTCGGTAGGCGGACGACGGTCGATGCGGTGCACGCGTTTTTGCAGGAAGGAATCGGGGTAGTCGTAGGCCTCGGCTTGTACGTCCTGGGGCAGCGCCAGGGTGACCGCGCCGGTCTCGGCAGGATCGGTGAGCACGCGCATGGCGTTGAGGGCCGCGCTCATCAGTTGTTCGGGGCGGTTGATGCGGTCCCAGTATTTGCTTACGGCCTTGAAGGCGTCGTTGGTGCTGATGCTGAGGTCGTGGAACTGTTCGATCTGTTGCAGCACCGGATCAGGCTGGCGACTGGCGTAGACATCGCCGGGCAGCAACAGCAGCGGTATGCGGTTGGCCGATGCGGTGGCTGCGGCGGTGATCATGTTGGCGGCGCCGGGGCCGACCGATGAGGTACAGGCGTAGATCTTGCGGCGCAGGCGTTGCTTGGCAAACCCCATGGCAGCGTGGCACATGCCCTGTTCGTTGCGGCCTTGATGAACGATGAGGTCGCCGCGGTCCTGCTCCAGGGCCTGGCCCAGACCGAGCACGTTGCCGTGACCAAAAATGGTGAACACCCCGGCGACGAACTTGCTCTGCACGCCGTCGACTTCGACGTACTGGTTATCGAGAAACTTCACCAGGGCCTGGGCCATGGTCAATCGAGTCGTGGTCATGCTTGCACCTTGTTGTTATTGGCGGTGATGAAAGCCCTGGGAATGGTTAGCGGACTTGGCTGACTGGGCTGAATATTCAGACTCAGCGATGATCCCTGTGGGAGTGAGGTTGCTCACGAAGGGGCCGGTCCGTCTGGCACATCCCCAGTGGCCATACCGCCGCCTTCGCGAGCAAGCTCGCTCCCACATTGACCGCGTTCAGCAAACGATTAACGTTGTTCCCCTACTTGGCCGTCGGCATGCTGAATTCCGCGCCCTTGGCGATGCTGTCCGGCCAGCGCTGCATGACGCTTTTGTAGCGGCTGTAAAAGCGCAGGCCTTCTTCGCCGTAGGCATGGTGATCGCCGAACAGCGAGCGTTTCCAGCCGCCGAATGAATGCCAGGCCATCGGCACAGGGATCGGTACGTTGATGCCCACCATGCCGACCTTGATGTTGCGCGCAAACGCCCTGGCAATACCGCCGTCGCTGGTGAAGCACGACACGCCGTTGCCGAATTCGTGGGCGTTGATCAGCTCCACCGCCGAGGCAAAATCAGGCACGTGGACGATCCCCAGCACCGGCCCGAAGATTTCTTCTTTATAGATAGTCATTTCCGGCGTCACGTCATCGAACAGCGTGGCGCCGACGAAGAAGCCCTGTTCCGCGCCCGGCACGCTGAAGTTGCGCCCGTCGACGATCAGCTTCGCGCCTTCCTGCACGCCATGGGCGATGTAGCCCTCGACCTTGGCCTTGTGCACCGCCGTGACCAGCGGGCCCATGTCCGAATCGGCGTTCATGCCGTTGCCGACCTTGAGCGCATCGATGCGCGGCAGCAGTTTGTCGATGAGTTTCTGCCCCACGTCTCCTACCACCACAGCAATGGAGATCGCCATGCAGCGCTCGCCCGCCGAACCGTAGGCCGCGCCGATCAACGCGTCGGCGGCCTGATCCAGATCGGCATCGGGCATGACGATCATGTGGTTTTTGGCACCGCCGAGGGCCTGCACCCGCTTGCCGTGGGCCGTGCCCTGCTGATGAATGTATTCGGCGATGGGCGTAGAGCCGACAAACGAAATCGCCTCGATACCCTTGTGCTGCAACAGCGCGTCCACGGCCACCTTGTCGCCCTGCACCACGTTGAACACGCCATCCGGCAGACCCGCCTGCTTCAACAGCTGCGCCATCAGCAGGCTCGCCGACGGGTCGCGCTCGGACGGTTTGAGGATGAAGCAGTTGCCGGTGACCAGCGCCATGGGGATCATCCACAGCGGCACCATCACCGGGAAGTTGAACGGCGTGACGCCGGCGCAAACGCCCAGTGGCTGACGCAGGTTCCAGTTGTCGATGCCGCCACCGATGTTGTCGCTGTAGTCGCTTTTCAGCAGGCTCGGCGCGCCACAGGCGAACTCGACGATCTCGATGCCACGCACCACTTCGCCCTTGGCATCGGAAAACACCTTGCCGTGCTCGCGGCAGATAATGGCCGCCAGCTCGTCGTGGTGCTGGTCGAGCAGTTCCTTGAACTTGAACATCACCCGCGCACGCCGCAGGGACGACTGATCCGCCCAGGCGGGAAACGCCGCCTGGGCAGCAGCGACGGCTTCATCGACGGTCTTCAGTTCCGCCAGCGCCACCCGGCCCTGCACGGCGCCGGTAGCCGGATTGAACACATCGCCGAAACGCTCGGCGCTGTCGTGAATCTGGCCGTTGATGTAGTGGCCGATGATCGGGGCGTTGCTCATTGCGGGCTCCTTCAAAATTGGATTAAAGATCCAGCAGCCAACTGTGCTGCGGATCGTTGTGGAATTGCCAGGCGCGCTTTGGCCCGGCCATCACATTCAAATAATAGGATTCATAGCCGTACGGCACGCTGACCGGGTGGTAACCCTTGGGCACCGTGACCAGATCGTTGTTCTCCACGGCCATGGCCTGATCGATGCTGCGATCATCGGTGTACACGCGCTGGAACACATAGCCCTGGGGCGGGTTGACCTGATGGTAATAGGTTTCTTCCAGGAAGCTCTGGTGCGGCAAATCATCCGTGTCGTGCTTGTGCGGCGGGTAGCTCGACGAGTGGCCCGAGGGCGTGCGCACCTCTACCACCAGCAGCGAATGCGCCGGTTCGGAATCGGGAAGGATGTCGCAGACGTATCGGGTGTTGGCCGCCCGGCCGCGCACGCTGCGTTTCATCGTGTCGGGGGTGATCACGCGCGCCGGCAGGTCTTTGGACGCATCGCCCGGCGCAGCGCACACGGCAATCTGCACCGCGCTCAACGCCGTGACTTCGGCCTGACTGCCCGGCGGCAGGTACACGGCGAAGGGCGATTTGTCCTCGAACACGGACTGCCGATCACCGAGGTTTTCCCAGCTGAAACCGCCCTGCCCCGGCGCCTCGCCGCTGACGCTGATGCGGCCGCTGAGCAGCACCAGGCAGATTTCCTTGTCGCCCGTATTCACCGGCAGACGTTCGCCGACGCTCAATCGGTGGGCGGAGAAGCCGACGTACGTCAGCGCGCCGTCGGCCAGCGCGACGACATCGCGCCCTTCGGCCTTGCTCTTGACCAAGAGATTCATGTTCACAGGCTCCTCTGTTCAGGCGGTTGTTGAGGTGCGTTCTGTTGTTGGGCCGCGCTGTTCAACTGCGCGGCGGCCAGCAAATGGCGCAGGGTCTCGTAGCCCTTCTTCGCGTAGGCATAGCTTGGCGCAACGGCCGGGTCCTGTTCCGCCTCGACCACCAGCCAGCCTTGATAATCCGCTTGCATCAGCACGTCCAGGAGCGCGGCGAAATCGATGTCGCCATCGCCGGGCACGGTGAAGGTGCCGTTGACGATGCAGTCCGGAAAGCTCCACAAATTGTTGCGCGCCAGCTGCACCACCGGCTTGCGCACGTCCTTGAAATGCACATGGCAGACGCGATCGATGTGTGTGCTCAGCACTTGAAGCGGTTCACCGCCCCCCATGTAGCAGTGACCGGAATCGAACAGCAAGCCGACCTCGTCGCCAGTCAGGGCCATCAGCGTGTCGATGTCCTCCGGCGATTCCACGTACGCGCCCATGTGGTGGTGATAGGCCAGACGCACGCCTTGGGACAAGGTGAACCGGGCCAGCTCGGTGAGCTTGTCGGCGTAGGCCTGCCAGGCACTGGCGCTGTGGAAGCGCGGTCGTTCGACCAGTCGGATGCGCTGGCCCTGAATCGAATCGGCCACTTCGCCGTAGACCAGCACCGTGGCGCCGTTGTGCTTGAGCAGTTCGACATGGCTGGCGATGGCGTCGATTTCCTCGGCCGCCGAACGGCTGGCGAGCCGACCGGAATACCAGCCCGACACCAGCGCCAGGTCATAGGGGCGCAACACATCGGCCACGCCTTGGGCGTCCTTGGGGAATTTGCCGTTGAGCTCGAAGCCTTCGTAGCCGATTTCCTTGCCCTCGCTGAGCGCGGTTCTCAGGGGCGTTTCGCCACCGAGGGCCGGGAGGTCGTCGTTGCTCCAGGAAATCGGGTTGATGCCAATTCGGATTGCAGAAGCGGGCATGGCTGCACCTTTATTGTTGTTATCACGTTCAACTGAACACACAGTCCGCGGGTTCGGACTTCAAGCCCGGGCGTCGCGCCAGGACTCGATCAGGAAACCGAAGTTGCTCTGCACCCGAGTGATCAGGTCCGCGTCATCGATTTCGCCTTCCAGCCAGGCTCGGCTGGGCTCATGAAAGATCGTGCGGCCCACGGCAAACCCCCGGCAGGTGGTGCTTTTCGCCGCCTGACGAAAGCCGGCCGCCAGGGTTTCGGCGGGCGCGTTCAGCCCCAGCAACACCACACCCCGGCAGTACGGATCACGCTCGTGAATCAGCGCGTCGAGCTGTTCCCAGACCTCGGCGGACTGCGATTCGATTTTCCACCAGGCCGGGTAAATGCCGAGGTTGTAGAGGCGCTTGAGGGAACGGTAGATGACATCCGGATGGGTCGAAGGATGATCCTTCGGCGGAATCACTTCCAGCAGCAGTTCATGACCGCTGGCCAGCGCTGCCTGATACAGCCCCAACAACTGCGCTTCCTGTTCCAGGCGCAGCATCGGTTCGTCGTCCGGGTGGTATTGCACCAGGCACTTGATGATCTGTTCCTGAGGCCAGCTTTGCAGGGTGCTGCCCACCGAGCGCCCGTGCTCGAACGCCAGTGGGCGCGAGCCTTGCACTTCCACCGGACGTGCCACCCACCAGCCGCGCCCGCTGGCCGCATTCAGTGAATCCTGACCAAAGCGCTGGTCCGCCAGCACGCCGACATCGGCGGCGATCCCGCGCTTCTCCAAATCGGCCTCAACCCGCGCCACCGCTTGCACGAAAAGCTGCTTGAGCTGGCCGATACACGCCGGATCGCGCCCGGCCTTTTGCGCCAGTTCGACCAACTGCCCGCGATGATCGAAGGCGAAGATGAACAGCGGCTGCCATTCGCGACGTGGCACGCTGACCCGGTGCAGACGTTGCAACACCGCGTCCTGATCGGGTCGGGTGATCGGAACCGGGCTGTTGAACAGGTATTCCAGCTCGACCAGCGTCGGCATGGCTGGCGCGCAGGCGTGCCGCGACACCACCAGACCGCCGCAGGCATTGGCCAACTGGCAGCAGCGCTCGTCGCTCTCGTCGCTGAGCCAACCCTTCAGGAAACCGGACATGAACGCATCGCCTGCGCCGAGGACATTCAGCACTTCCACCCGTACGCCGGGGTAAATCGCGCCGTCTTCCAGCTTCGCCGGAATCGCCCCGTGAATCACCGTGCAGCCCTGGGGCCCGAGCTTCACCACCAGCGTCGCGGCACTGAGCTCGCGAACCCGGCGCAGGGCGCTGAGCAAATCGGTCGAGCCGCCAGCGATGAGGAATTCTTCTTCGGTGCCAACGATCAGATCGAAGCGCGGCAGGATGCGTTGCACGTGCTGGCTGACAGTGTCGTTGGCGACGAAGCGGGTTTCGCCGTCAGCCTTGCCGGCCAGGCCCCACAGCACCGGGCGGTAATCGATGTCGAGGACGCGTTTGACGTTGTGTTTTTCGGCGTAGTCCAGCGCCTGACTGCTGGCGCGGAACACCTGATCGGTGGAGAAGTGCGTGCCGGTGATCAACAGCGCCTTACTGGAGGCGATCTGAGCCTCATAGATGTCTTCAGGCTGCAGCGCCATGTCGGCGCAGTTCTCGCGGTAGAACACCAATGGGAAGGTTTCGCGGTCCTTGATGCCGAGCAGGACCATGGCGGTCAGGCGTTCGGCGTCGACATTGATGCCGCTGACGTCGCAGCCCTCCCGCGCCAGAGATTCCACCAGGAACCGGCCCATATGGTCGTCGCCAACGCGGGTCAGCATGGCTGATTTCACGCCCAGCCGTGCGGTGCCAAAAGCGATGTTGGCGGAGGAGCCGCCGAGGTATTTGGCGAAACTGCTGACGTCCTCCAGGCGCGCGCCGATCTGCCGCGCATAGAGATCGACGCCCAGGCGCCCGAGACAAATCACGTCCAGCTGACGCCCGGTGGCAAAACGAGTCTGGCCCATGCCGGCCCCTCTTCTTTTATTGTTATGGGTTTGATTGCTGATGCCCTTGCCCACAAGCGAGGTGCTTGCAAGCGAGTTCGTGGATGCAGACTAGAACGGCGCCCGGGCTTGATCAATGAATTTTTCTAAATTATTTTCATGTGGAATATTTATTCCACTTTGCATTGCAGGTCGCAGCCTGCAAAACTGGCCGCCTGTCCTACCGGACACTCCGCCACGCCACCACCTGCCAAAGGATTCGCACGTATGTCCAGCCTCGATCAGCCAGGCTCGCCCGAAACCGGAGCCGACGGCGCAACGCCCGTCACCGCTGCGCCGGAGACCGCCGATGCCCTGCTCAAGCTGATCACGGCCGAATACGAGAGCCTGCCGCGCCAGCTCAAGCGCATTGCCAGTTACACGAGCCAGCAGAGCGACCGGATCATGGTCGACCGCATCAGCGACATCGCCCGGGAATGCGAGGTGCATCCGTCGGCCATCGTGCGGTTTTCCCAGCGCTTCGGCTTCAGCGGGTTCAGCGAAATGCAGGCGCTGTTCCGCGAGGCCTACACCCACAAAGCCACGCCGGTGCAGAACTACCAGCAACGCATTCGCAGCATGATCGCCAACAAATCCCAGAAGGCCAGCGCGGGCGACCTGGCCCGGGAATGCGTCAACGCTACGCTGTCGGGACTGGAGCGGCTGGCGCTGGAACTGGACGACGAGGCCTTCGAGAAAGCCGTGGACCTGGTGGTCAACGCCGACAACATCTACGTGGTCGGGGTGCGACGCTCCTTCGCCGTCGCCGACTATCTGGTCTACAACCTGCAGCACACCAACAAGCGCATCCACCTTATTTCCGGCCTCGGCGGCAGTTACCGCGAGCAGATGCGCAGCGTGCGCGCCAACGATCTGGTGATCGCCATCAGCTTCACGCCCTACGGCAAGGAAACCCAGCACTGCCTGCGCATCGCCCAGCATCATCAGGCCAAGACGTTGATCATCACTGACAGCAACCTTTCTCCCCTGGCCAAGCGCGCCAATGCCGTGTTGCTGGTCAACGAAGGCAGCTCGTTCGCCTTTCGCTCGCTCAGTGCCACGCTGTGTTTATGCCAGGCGCTGTTCATTGCCGTGGCCTATCGCCTGGAGCTGAAGGTGGACGAAATCGCCGAACAGGCCGGTTTCGACGACTGACAACTGAAGACCTTGTACAAACCCGACGAGCTGTACAAGTTCGGCATAGCTTTTTAACATCACCTGCGTAATGATCGGCTGCACTGCAAATGGAACACGCATCTGAGCTGCATCTCGCTCGCAAGGTCATGGATCAGGACCACACCTCAATCACTTGCCTGAGCCGCCATCATGTTTTTTGACTCGTCCAAGAATAAAATCATCCAGGACCTGCAACTGACCGTCGCCCATCAGGACAGTCTGTTGGAGGCGATCAATCGCTCGATGGCCAGCATCGAATTCGATCTGAACGGTGTGGTGCTCAAGGCAAACGACAACTTCTTCAAGACCATGCGCTACCGGCCCGAGCAGGTCATCGGTAAAGAGCACCGCATGTTCTGCACCCCCGAACACGCGCGCAGCCCCGAGTACGCCCAGTTATGGTCGCGCTTGCGTAATGGAGAGTTCGTGTCGTCGACGTTCCAGCGCGTGGCGGGCGATGGCAGCACCGTATGGCTGGAGGCCAATTACAACCCGGTCAGGGACTCGGACGGCAAGGTCACCCGGGTGGTCAAATACGCGATGGACGTCACCGCCAAACTTCAAGCCGAGAGCGAAGCCCACAATAAGCTGCAGGCCATCGACCGCGCCATGGCAGTCATCGAGTTCGATCTGGACGGCACGATCATCGCTGCCAACGACAACCTGTTGCGCTTGCTGGGCTACAGCCGGCAAGAGCTGCTGGGTAAAAGCCACAAGTTGCTCTGCCCCCCTGAGTTCACTAAAAGCACCGAGTATCAGGACTTTTGGCGTCGGTTGAACAAGGGCGAGTTTTTCAGCGATCAGTTCAAGCGCGTCGGCAAGCACGGTCAGACGCTCTGGCTGGAAGCGTCCTATAACCCGGTGTACGACGCCGCTGGCAAGCTGTGGAAGGTGGTGAAGTTTGCGTCGGACGTGACCGCGCGCATCGAAAAGCACGAGCAGGATTCCCAAAGCGCTGCCCAGGCGTATCACATTTCGGTGCAGACGCAGAAGTACGCCGAGCAGGGCACCCTGGTGATTCAGCAGGCGGCTAGTGAGATGCGTCAGATTTCGCAGAACATTGATGATTCGTCGCGGATCATTGGTCAGTTGGGTGAGCGCTCGGAGCAGATTACGGCGATCGTGAATACGATTCGCAGTATTGCGGATCAGACGAATTTGCTGGCGTTGAATGCGGCGATCGAGGCGGCCCGGGCCGGTGATCAGGGCCGTGGCTTTGCGGTGGTGGCCGATGAGGTTCGGCAGTTGGCGGGGCGCACGAGCCGGTCGACGCAGGAGATTTCGGAGATGATTCAGGTGATTCAGGCCGAGACGCGTCAGGCGATTGTGAGTATGGACAATACGCGGAGTACGGCGGTGAAGGGTGTGGATCTGGCGGATCAGGCGGGGGATGCGATTGTGCAGATCAGTTCGGGGACGAATGATGCGGTGGATGCCGTGAGGATGTTCGCTGGGCGGGATTGACCCTTAAGGTCAAGAGCGTCTGTCTGGGGACAGACTGTTTCGCCTTCGGCGAGTTACTTGATAAAGCCCCAAGTAACCAAGGGCTTGTGCTCCTGGTTGGGTTCCTCCTTCGTCGGAATACCCTCACTCCGACGACGCTCCGTGGGCCCGCGCCGAACGGACATCCATGTCCTGGCGGCGCTCTCGCCGCATCCATGCGGCTCGGCCCACTCCGCGTCGTCTGCGTTCGGCCTGCACCCAAGTCGCGATTGGCGGTGTTTGAACCTTCTCTGTATGAGATCAAAAGCAAAAGCTTCCCGGCTAAAGCCGGTCCTACAGTCAGAGCCGATGCCACTGACTGCACGCGCTGCTTTTTGTGGGACTGGCTTTAGCCGGGAAGAGGCCAGTTCAGGCGCTGGCGATTTCAGGATCTTTGAAGGGGACTGATTTATTTACAACGCTTCACCGTAAATTAATCTGTCCCCGGCCTGCCCAACTGGCCCATCTCCCCACTCACAACTGCCCTTCATTCCTGAGCCGCATGGCTTTCGCCCGTTTTTCCAAAACAACGTAAACCACCAGCGCAATCATCAGCGGGATGAGGAAGTAGATCACCCGATAGCCAATCAGCGCAGCCAGCAGTTGGCCTTTGCTGAATTGGTGTTGCATGAGGGTGATGAAGACGGTTTCGAGCACGCCGAGGCCGGCGGGGATGTGGGCGATGACGCCGGCGATGCTGCTGATGAGCAGGATCCCGAGCACGGCCGGGTAGAAGGCTTTTTCCGGCAGCAGCACGTAGATCAGCAGCGCCATCAATCCCCAGTTCAATGCGCCCAGCAAGGCCTGGCGCATGGCCTGATTCAGCGATGGCAGCACAAACTGTTGCTTGCGAACGGTCCAGGTGCGTTTCTTGGAGAAGCGGCAGGCCAGGAAGTACGCCAGGCAGACGGCCAGCAGGACGAAGCCGATCAGTTGCAGCGTGGTGTCGCCGATCTTCCAGCCTTCGGGCAGGTCAACGAAATCACCCGCGAACACAAACCCGGCCAGCAGCATGTAGCCCAGCCAGTTGGTGATCAGGCTCAGGCTTAGGATGCGGGTGATGGTCGGCACGTCAAGGCCCAGCCGTGAATAAAGGCGATAGCGAAGCGCGATGCCACCGACCCATGAGCTCAGGTTGAGGTTGAAGGCGTAGCACACGAAGGTCACCGGGATGATCTGTTTCACCGCCAATTTGTGTTCGGTGTAGCGCCGGGCCAGGACGTCGAAGCAGCAATACGTCAGATAACTGCCCGCAGCGATGACGAACCCCAGCGCCAGGGTGCTGAGCTTGTAGGACTCCAGCGCGTGCATCACCTCGTTCCAGTCGAGGTTTTTCATCAGTGTGAACAACAACACAGGCACGGCGATGAAGAAGAACAGCGTGAAGGCGCGCTTGGCCCACGTCAGCCACGGACGACTCTTGCCCGTGTCGGCCGGTTTCTGCTCGTGTGTGGAAGCTTGGGAGACGCCGGTCATAGAGATTTCTCCTGATCGGCCGGTACTTCATTTTTAAGCGCAGCGGCTTCCGGCAGGGTTTCCGGCGCGCGCAGGGGTTTCAGGCGTGGGCCGTGCACCGGAAACAGGCCGGCAATCGCCGGGAAGTGCCGCAGAAAGTGGAAGCTCAGGAAAATCATCGGCGCGCGCCACCACTGCCCTTTCGCCAGGCCCTTGAGGTTGACTTGTTTGCTGTGGGCCACGGCCAGGTCGCGCAGGTGTTCGTGTAAGCGCTGGTTCAAGGCGTGATCGCGGATGAACAGATTGGCTTCCAGATTTAGCGCCAGGCTCAGCGGGTCGAGGTTGCTGGAACCGACGGTTGACCACTCGTGGTCGATCAAGGCGACCTTGCCGTGCAACGCCCGTTGTTTGTATTCGTGGATGACCACGCCTTCGCGCAGCAGCCAGGTGTACGTCAGGCGCGAGCACACGCGCACGAAAGGCATGTCCGGTTGGCCCTGAAGAATCAGCGTGACTTTTACCCCGCGTCGGGCGGCGTTGCGCAGTTCACGCAAGAACCGGTAGCTGGGGAAGAAGTAGGCGTTGGCGATGGTGATGCGCTGAGTCGCGTTGCGCATCGCCAGCAGGTATTGCTCTTCGATGTCGGTGGTGTGGTTTCGGTTGTCGCGTTCGGCGAGAAGCATCCGCGCGCTGCCGGCCTGACGCGTCACCGGCTTGAGCGGCGTAAAGGTTTTGCGCACGGCCGGGCCGAGCATGCTCAGCGTCGAGCGATAGATGTCGGCAACAATCGGCCCGCGCACCAGTACGGCGTAGTCCTGCTTGGCGGTGATGCCGGTGTCGGCCATGTGGTCGACGCTGTAGTTGATCCCGCCCATGAACGACGTCTCGCCGTCGATCACCACCACTTTGCGGTGCAGGCGCCGAAACAGGTTGGTACGCATGCCCATCAGTTTCGGGCGCGGGTCGAACAGCTGAATCTGCACGCCGGCTTCGATCATCTTGCTGACGAAGGCCGTGCTCAGGTCGCTGGTGCCGTAGTCGTCCACCGTGATGACCACGCGCACGCCACGGCTGGCGGCAGCAATCACCGCCTGCTGCAAGCCCTCGCCCACCCGGTCTTCGAAAATGATGAACGTCTCGATCAGCACCTCTTCGCGCGCCGCACGAATGGCGTCGAACACCCGGGCGAAAAAGTCTTCGCCATTGATCAACAACTCTACCGAGTTGCCGTCGCGCCAAAGGCCGCACATGGCGCCCATCGCTCTCATACCCCTCATAGCGTTACCTCCACCGCCAAAGGCGCATGATCGGAAAGGTGCGACCAGGGGCGATTGGACATCACCCTGGGCGACCGGATGTGCGCGTTGCGCACGTAAATGCGGTCCAGCCGCAGCAACGGAAAGCGTGCCGGAAAGCTTTTCGCCGGCGCACCAAAGGATTCAACAAAGACCTCGCGCAGCCCGGCAGGATTCAACACGTCATCGGCCTTCTGCCGCCAATCATTAAAATCCCCGGCGACGATCACCGGCGCATCGGCTGGCAGACGCCCCACCAGATCGGCGATCAACTTCAGCTGCTGCTGGCGATGGACCTCTTTCAGGCCCAGGTGCACGCACACCGCGTGCAGCTCGCCAAAATGCGGCACGTCCAGCACACAATGCAGGAGGCCGCGCTCTTCGGTGCCGTGGATCGAGATATCGAGGTTTTCGTGACGGAGGATCGGGTACTTGGACAGCAACGCATTACCGTGATGGCCGTGGGGATACACGGCATTGCGGCCGTAGGCGAAATCCTTCCACATGCTGTCGGCGAGGAATTCGTACTGCGAGGTGGTCGGCCAGTTCTTCACGTTCTGCGCATGGTCCTGATGCTCGCCGTGGACTTCCTGCAGGAAGACGATATCGGCGGACACCGAGCGCACTGCGTCGCGCAGCTCCGGGAGGATGAAGCGTTTGTTGAGGAAACCGAAGCCCATGTGCATGTTCATCGTCAGCACGTTAAGGGTGACCGAGGCCGACGCGCTTTGTCGTCGGCCGTTGAGGTCTTCGGGGATCAGGGCACTGGTCACAACGTGGCTCCATGCAAATCGCCTGGCGCAACTTCCAGGTTTTCAGTGAGATTGAAACGTTCAAGTAACCGGCGCGCGTCGTAGGGGGCGCGGACCTTGATGTCATTGTCGAAATAGCAAAAAACGTCGCGGGACTTCCGCGCGCGCGGGGCTTTGTCCACGATCAGTTGAGCATCCTTGGGCTGCGCGCCCCGTTGCCAGGCATCGATGCGGTCGCCCCAGTGCCTGATCGCCTCGTCGGAATAGCCGCTGGCGTACAGTTCCTTATCGCCATGCAGGCGCACGTAGACAAAATCGGTGGCAAGGTCTTCCACATGGGGCCACTTGCCGGCGGTGTCCGCCACCACCAGCGCCACCTTGTATTTGCGCAGCAGCGCGACGAACTCAGGCACCAGAAAGCTTTCATGGCGGATTTCAACGGCGTGACGCAGCTTCAGGCGCGCCGGAATGTCCAGATAACCCGGCTGCTGCAAGCGCTCTGCGCATTTGCTGGCGCAGGCCTTGGCGGCTTTACCGTCGTGGGGCAGCAGCTTCAGAAAATGCTCGAAGCGATCGGCGTCGAATTTGAAGTTGGGCGCGAACTGCCAGAGGATCGGCCCCAGTTTTTCCTTGAGCTGAAAAACACCGGAGGCGAAAAAATTGGCGACGGGTTCGTCGATCTCTTTAAGGCGGCGGACATGGGTGATGTAGCGCGGGCCCTTGACGCTAAAAACAAATCCCTTTGGCGTGTCGTCGTACCAGCGCGCGTACAGCTCAGGCGATTGCAGCGAATAGAACGAGCCATTGATTTCGATGCTGTTCACGGCTCTGGAGGCGAATTTCAACTCGTTTTTCTGCGTCAGGCCGTCGGGATAGAAATCCCCGCGCCATGGCGTGTAACGCCAGCCTGAAATGCCGATACGAATGTCGCCCATGCCTGTGCTCTCTGATGTCCTGCCGCGGCACCTGCCCCGACACTGGTGAACTAGAGATAAGAAGCTTGAGACCGTGGCAGGTTCCCTGGCTTTTTGCCGGCGTTGCGGCGCAATTTGCCGCAGGCTGCGCCACCGCCCGCCCTCAGGACTCGGCCGAGGCCCTTTTGATCTTTTCTCGCGCGCCGCAGATATTCATCTGGCACCAGCGGCGGCGACCATTTTTTGAGGTATCGAGAAACAGCCAGTCGCAGTCCGGCGTGGCGCAGGCCTTGAGCCGGGCCAAATCGCTGGAGGTGAGCAACGTCGCCGCCTGAACCGCGAGACGACCGATAAACCCGGCCGTCATCGAGCTCAGGTCTTCACCGACACGCCAGCGCCAGATCACACCCGCCGGGGTCAACACCAGCAGGCGCTGGTCGGCAGTGTCGGCCAGCGCCTGATTCAACCCATGAAGGCTGGCAGGGTCGGTGTCATGGTCCAGCGCCATGGGCAGCAACAGCCGATACAGCGCTTCGCGAAAATCGATCAACTGTTGAAACGCCGTGAGCGTGTGCCAAGAAGAACGCCCCACCACGGCCATACAGTGCTGATGCTCTTCAGCATCGATAATCCCGGCATGGAAGAACCAGTGGACGATGTCCTCCAGGTTGCTCAGTTTGTCGACAACCTCCCGCAACCCCGTGCCCGGGCGGCGGCCGTCACAGGTGTTGAGGTAATCCAGCACTGCGGCCCCGCCAACGAGGCGGATGGCATTGATCTTCAGTTGTCCGATAGACATGGCATGCCCTCAGTGTGCAGCGACGAGGGAATGATGACAGAGAAGTGAGGGATTGCTGGTGTTTCGGACGGTTGTGGGGGAGGAGGAATGAGCAAACCGGGTCAGTCATCTTCCGGAGGCTCATAACACCTAAGGACGCCTTTGAGCCAAGGGTCGACAATTTCGACTTTCAAATCTCGCAAGTAGGGGTCACGCTCAGGACACTGGTGAGCATCCGGGCCGTAAATATCAACCAAGAGGTATCTGCCGCCAGGCTCGTCAAACGCATAAACGAGCCAGTGGTCCCGATCTGCCTCTACGCCCCGGCGAACAGTGCGATAAAAAGGGTCGCTAATCTTCGCCCATCGAGCGGTGATGGCAGGGTCAACGGTGAACTGGACGTGGTGCAGCGGGAGGGGATGGATGTAGCCGTCGCGGCCGAATTCATTGGGTAAAATGCCGCAAAGCTTATAGTTGTAGAAAGCAGTGTAGATGACACCCCAATCGGAGACACCCTCTCTGAAGAGCTCTGTTACTTCAACGCGTGGATACAAAACTCCTCACTTAGTCAGCGGCAGTTTGCCATGCTGAACAAAGTATTCGTTTTTTTCATCACTGGCTTTGATCGCCTGTTTCAGTGCTTCGGTCAGGCTCACGCCGCTCGTGCTAACGCGGGGTTTTGGTCGATCGGCGACCGGTTCAGATCGCTTCTGCTGGATCGTAGCCATTGCGGCTCTCCCTCGTGAGTAATTGCATCGCCGATGCTACGCCCTACCTTAAATTTGATCAATGAAGCAGCGAATATCATCATGTTTCAGCGGCCATGCCCCATCTGCGAAAGGATACCTCCAGACATCGGGAACCGTTCGGTCAACTTTGCAACCTCTTGAAATCCCGCCAACCTCAATCTCACAACCGCCTCAGCACGCCCCTCCAAGCTGCGCCAGACTCGCCGCCAGCTCGCTCTTGCGGAACGGTTTGGTCAGGCGCGGCAGGTCCGGATCAAGCCCTTCATGTTCGGCATACCCTGAGACCAGCAAGATTGCAGTCCCGGGCCGGGCGTTTCGGACCCGTCTGGCCAGGTCGGTACCACTGATGCCCGGCATGAGGTGGTCCGTGACGATCAGGTCGACAGGCTGCCCGGTGCTCAGCAGTTGCAAGGCTTCCTCGCCGGAGGAGGCTTCGATCACGCGGTAGCCCAGGTCGGCCAGCATGTATGACGTGCTGGCGCGCACCAGCTCTTCATCGTCGACCAGCAGTGCGATCCCGCGCAGGGAGCGTCGGTCCGGCGCCTCGTCGATGCGCAAAGCGGCTGCCGGCAGGGTCATGGCGCGTGGCAGCCACAGCTCTACGTTTGTCCCCAGACCCGGCGAGCTCTGAATCGTCAGTGCACCGTTCAGCTGGGACGCCAGGCCATGCACCATCGACAGACCCAGCCCCGTGCCTTTGCCGACGCCCTTGGTGGAAAAGAACGGTTCCACCGCCCGGGCGAGCGTGGAGGCATCCATGCCAATGCCGGTGTCCGCGACGGACAGGCAGAGGTAGTCACCGGTCGGCAGCCTGGAGCGGTGACCCGTGCACACCCACTCGGTGCTCGCCGAGATCCGCATCGTCCCGCCTTCAGGCATGGCGTCGCGCGCGTTCACGGAGAGATTAAGCAGCGCCATCTCAAGCTGGTTCGGGTCCGCGATCGCGGCTGGCAGATCAGGTGGCGCATCGACGACGACCCGGATTTGCGGCCCGGTGGTGCTGGCGACGAGATCGCCCATGCCATTCACCAGCTTCGCCACGTCGACCGATACCGGCTGCAGCGGCTGACGGCGCGCGAAGGCCAGCAACCGCTGCACAAGTGTCCTGGCGCGATCGGCCGATTGCACGGCGCCGGAGATCAACCGCTGCTCACGTTCACCGCCCACGCCTCGGCGCTGGAGCATATCGAGGGTGCCGACGATGGGGGTGAGCAGGTTATTGAAGTCATGGGCCACGCCGCCGGTCAGCTGCCCCATGGCTTCCATCTTCTGACTCTGGCGCAGCGCCTCCTGGACTTCTTCCCGCTCGGCGATGGCCTTGGCAATCCGCCCTTCGAGCGTGGCATTGAGTTCGCGCAGCTCTTCCTCGACGTCCTTGCGGGCGGTGATCTCAACCACCGTGCCGGTGACACGCAGGCAGCGGCCGGCGGCGTCGAACACGCCACGCCCCTTGGCGGCCACCCAGCGAATCACGCCATCGTCCCTGCCGACGGTGCGGTAGTCGACGTCATAAAGCGCGCGGCGTTCAGGGTCGCTGGCCGCCTTGAACGCCGCGATCGTGGCGTCCCGGTCCTCGGGGTGCAAGCCGTCGTAAAAGTCTTGAATCGTAACTGGCACGTCAGCCTGAATGCCGAACATCGCCTTGGTTCTGGGCGGCCAGATCAGCGTGTCGTGAACGATGTCCACGTCCCAAAAACCGAAGTCGGCGTGTTCGACGGCAAGGCGCAGGCGCTCTTCGCTTTCGCGCATTCGCATCTCGGCGCCCACCCGCTCCACATGCGCCCAGCAGCGCTCGACGACTTCCCTGACCAGCAGGACTTCCGAGGGCAACCAGTCGCGAGGCTGATCCTGATGAACCGCCATCATGGCCGTCAGCCGGCCATTCTTGACCAGCGGGCAGCAGATGATCGCGTCGATGCCAATGCCCCGAAACATCTCCAGGCCCTCGCTGGCGCCGAGCTCTGCGCCCACGTCGCGCACGATCAGCGTGCGGCCTTCGCGCATGTCAGCCGCCGCCCGTGGGCCGAAAAGGTCGAGGCTGTAGGTTCCGGCCGAGCTCTGAATGCCAGCCGCGTTGTAGTCGCTGCGAATCCAGAAGCGGTCATTGTCGACGTCGACATCCGCGTAAGCGCAGCGCGACACATTGAGCCTGCGCCCGAGCATCTCGGTGGCGACAAGCATCGCGTCTTCGGCCCGGCGAATATTGAAAAGGCGGCTGTCGAGCTCATCAAAAAAGCTCAGTCGCGCCGCGCTCTCTTGCAGCGCCGCTTCGGCCTGGTGCTCGGCCGTGCGGTCGCGGAAGATTTTCACGAAGCCGCCCTGATCCGTGGCCAGCGGCATCATCAATCCGGAGCCCCAGAAGCGCGCACCATTCTTATCAACGTGCCAGCGTTCGTTGATGGCCCGCCCCCGCGCCATGGCGAGTTCGAGTTCGCCCTGGAACACTCGCTCGGCCTGGTCCGACTCGGTGTAGAACAGATCGCCCCCACGCCCCATGACTTCGTCGGCACGGTAGCCGATCACGCGCTGGGCGCCGATGTTCCAACCGGTGACCGCACCTTTCGTGTCGAAGGTGATGATCGCGAAGTCCTCGGCGCCTTCGACGATCTGGCGGTAGCGCGCCTCGCTGCTGCGGATTGCGTCCTCGGCTCGCGCACGGTGCACGACGAGGCCCACCGTTTTGACCACGAAATCGCAGATCTCAAGATCCGCCGATAACGGCTCGCGCAGATCGGCGTGATACATGACAAAAGTACCGAGCATGGCGCCCTGCGCCGACCGGATGGGGATTGACGCGCAGACGTGCAAACCGTGGCCGATGGCCTGCGCCCGGAACTCGGCCCACTGCGGGTCGTGGGCAATGTCGGACACGGTCGCCAGTGGGTTCGGGGTCGTCGCGCGACTGCCTGAAACAGCGCCTGGGCTGACGGTGATGTTTTCCACAGCGTTGATAAACGGAGGGGGCAGGCTCGGTCCGGCGCAATGCTGCAGCTGACCGCCCTCCTCGCTCAGAAGCAGGATGCTGCCCAGGAAGCGGGACGGCGACAGCGCCTCCACCTCGCGGACGATCGCGTCCAGGGCAACATTCAGCGGCGTTTCTTCAACAGCCAGTTCAAGGATACGGTTCTGCGCGGCCCCGAGCGCAGCCGCGCGATTGCGTGCCTGGGTCAGCCGTGCGTTCTCGATCGCGATGGTTGCCAGCCGCGCCAGGCTTTCCAGGCGCTTGACCGTGTCGTCGTCGTGACTGCGGACCTGCGACCAATAAGCGCCGAGCGCCGCGACCGGAACGGGTCGACCGATGGGTGCCATGACCAGGCTACGGACGAAGGTTGGCGCGTAGGCGTCCTGCGGGATGCGTGGATCGAGCCGGACATCACGGATCGCAATCGTCTCGCCGCGACGTATGACCCATCCCGAAACGCAGTGGTCGGCCGGATAGGTCTGACCTTGCCAGAGCGGTGAGACTGCATCCTCCGCAATATAAGAACAGCGTCCCTCATCCTGAATGATGACCGCAACGCCATCCGCGCCGACCGTGGCACGGGCCACATCGCGGAGCACGGCGACGACCTCGTCCACTGATTCCGCCATCACCAGCCGCTCACTGGCGTTCAGCACATGAGACAGGCGCTCATCGCCGCTAGGATCGACTGGAACAGTAGTCAAACGGATCTCCCGACATCGCCACGGCATCCCGCAGACTGGTTCGAACTGGACAGGGTAAAGCGGCATTGTATCGGGTAACTCTTCGCCCTCGACACGGCTTGAATCAGCTTTTTCGGAAAAGCGACCAACGCGCGCGCAGGTCATTCTTTTGAATGATTCCGCAAATGTGAAACGACGACGCCGGCTGTCAGAAAACAGACCAACCTATTCGCGAACTCAGCAACTCCAGCGCCGCCATTCCGGCGAGGGAATTTCCGGCGGCATTCAGCTCAGGCGACCACACGCACACGGTGAACTGCCCTGGCACGATCGCTACAATTCCGCCCCCTACCCCGCTCTTGCCGGGCAATCCCACGCGATAGGCGAAATTGCCGGCTTCGTCATACAGCCCGCTGGTGGCCATGATCGAGTTCACTTGCTGAGTCTGGCGCGGCGTCAGGATCTGCTCACCGCTGTGCTTGCAGAACCCGTTGTTCGCCAGAAAGCAGAACGCCCGGGCCAGATCGAGGCAACTCATCTTCAGCGCGCAGCAACTGAAATAACTGCGCAGCACGGTTTCGACCTCGTTATGGAAGTTGCCGAAGGACTGCATCAGGTAGGCCATCGCCGCGTTGCGTGCGCGAAATTGATACTCGGAATCCGCCACCCGGGCATCGATCAAAACGTGAGGATTGCCCGACAGCCGCCGCACGAAATCGCGCATCGATAATGTCGGAGCGGCGAAACGGGATTGGTTGATGTCGCAAATCACCAGGGCGCCGGCGTTGATAAAGGGATTACGCGGCCGTCCGCGCTCGAACTCCAGCTGCACCAGCGAGTTGAACGGCTGACCCGACGGCTCATGACCCAGACGCTCCCAGATGGCCTCACCGGAATGGCCGATCGCCTGAACCAGGCTGAACACCTTGGAAATGCTCTGCACCGAAAACGGCTCCAGCGCGTCGCCGGCGCAGTAATAGGTGCCATCGTTGCCATACACGGCAATGCCCAACTGCTGCGCCGGCACATCGGCCAGCGCGGGAATGTAATCAGCCACCTTGCCCTGGCCGATCAAGGGACGCACTTCGTCGAGAATCTCGTTCAACAGCGTTTGCATGGAAGGTCCTGGCGTTGATCCCCTGACGGCAGCAGGGGTTAGGGTTCATGACGAATGCCAGAGGGGCGGGATCACACAATTGGGCAGGATTTTGGTTTTTGTTGCGGGTGGATGTGCACGTTGGGGTTGGCAAGCGTTGGTTGGCCGACAGCGCTTATGGGGCGGATTTTTTGGGAAATTTGCCCTGCCATCAGATCGAGGTGTCGTGACTGAATGCTTGCCGCAGCGCCGCGATGGCTTGATCGATGGATGGGCCTTCTATGGATGGCGGATCGGGACGCTCACAGAACTCTCGCCACACGAAAAGGGTTAGTTCTGCGCCGTCGGTTTGGTTGGAACCGTCAGGAGGCGAGCCGAAAGTTTGCAGCGATCTGTAGCGCTCGTCCTGCCAGAACAGCGCCTCGACCCACGGGTAGATCGGGATGAAATGGAAGTGAATGGAGTGACCCGCGTCATGGCCGAAACGGCCGATGTAGAGGCGGTTGGGGTGCAGGTGGGTTTCGATGGCTTGCTGGATTTTCGCCTGTAATGGACCTAGCTCGGTCAGCGCTTCGTTTGGCAGGGTTGCCAGCGAGTGGGCCATCTGCTTTGCGCTGAGCATCAGGTAGCCCGGGAGGTGGCTGTCCAGGCGGTGGTTGATGAGCCAGTGGGTGGTTTCGTGGATGACGAGATGAGGGGGTATATGCATAAGGTGGCCCTATGTGAACGCTGCAGCCTGTTCTGCCGAATGGCAAAAAGAGCAGGCATCTTATGGAACAGCTCACAGACCAAGCCAAGGGATCCATGAGGATAGCTTCGCGTGTCCACAGCGAAAGCAGGTGACTTCAAATGCTAACCTCTCCCAGCAAGCCTGCTGAATATATTACGTCTTCTGGCTTTAAGTTCGACATCAAGCAAAGTTAATACTTGAGTTAGAAAGGTGTACAGATCACCTTCGAAATAATCTTCAACGAAAGATGTGTCCTGCCCAAACGGAGGATGTACATACTCCAAGCCTTCGGGCCCCATATGACTTTTAATGTAATTTCTGATCTTTTTTTTGAGAAAAACGACATTCAATATATTGCGCTCATCAACGTATTTTTCAACTATCTCCTCCAAATTCAGAGGCGTAAATTGCGCTTTGTCGTCGTCAGATAAAAATTCACCCACACCGTCACCGACATCGAAAATGAAGTCAGTCATTAATCCGTACGCCATAACGCTAGTCTCTTAATGATGGAACGGATGCCGGCGAGGCAGTTCAATCTATGGCGCCCGTCGCTGATGAACAAGCTCGTATGAATACTCGCGCTTGGCACTCTTCGCATCAAGCAATCCAGAACAGCGATTTTTCCCTGCATGAAACAGCGTCCTCCAAAGGATGGATGAGTCCATCAGATGTGCATCAGAATGCTCCGGCGAAAAAGACTGAATGAGATATCTTGTCGAGCCCTGGATCTGCAGATAACCCAAGGACGCCAATGCTCAGTTCGCTCATATCAAATGGTCAGCCACAACCCCCCGCCCCATCAGAACTGATGGTGCCTTGGTGAAGCTTTACGAAAACAGTCCTGGCGGCAACGGCCCTCTCCTCAGTGCGTGATGGGCTGATCGGACTGGACGACGCTATCCCCGATCAGCCTTTCACGTTACGCCAGCTACTGCGGCATGAGGCTGGGCTCGCTGATTATGGCGAACTGGCGGAGTATCACGCCGCCGTTGCTCAAGGCGAGTCAGCGTGGTCAGCAGACGAAATGATGCGACGTCTTGACGGCACTCGACTTCGATACAACCCCGGAACCAGTTGGCGCTACTCGAATGTCGGGTACATGCTGATCGGCAAGCTTATAGAGCGACTAACGGACCTGGCGCTTGATGATGCGGTGAGTCAACGAGCACTTAATCCGCTGGGGCTGTCGAACGTCCGCTTCGCCAAAACGCGAGCTGATTTACAAACCACCCATCTCGGAAGCACCTCTGACTACGACCCCGCCTGGGTCTACCATGGCTTGCTGATCGGTCCGATTTCGCAAGCAGCAATAGGCCTGGATCGACTCATGTCCGGTGACCTGCTCCCGACAAACCTGCTTCAGGAAATGCAGGCAGCACGAGCATTGGGCGGCGCGATTCCCGGGCGTCCGTGGGTCACTGCCGGCTATGGCCTTGGTGTCATGCAGGGTTCGATTGACGGCGGCTTTACCCTGTGCGGACATACCGGCGGCGGACCTGGCAGCGTCATTGCCGTTTACCGTATCTGCGACGGTGACACATCGGCGTGTTGCGCAGCGTTTGAAGTGAACGCCAGTGAAGGAGCGGTCGAAGCCTTTGTTGCTGAACAGCTGATCCAAGTCCTGCGTCAGGGGACGTGATTGCCGAGAGGTACCCCAGCGCTCAGGCCAGAAGCGGGGATTGGTGTGGGTACACACTCACGACCACACACTTTTAAAAATGCCGACGCTCATGCAGCATGCGTTGACGTTAACAGCAGCGGCGGAACAACCGTTCAGTCGCTCTTCAAGCAAACCCTAAACAAGGACGCGAGACGGGAAATGAAGCTAATCGCTGCGCAGATTCTCCCTGTGCCGGGGGAGTACGAAAAAAACATCGCCAGACATATTGAGGTCATCCACTTGGCGGCAAGCCAGGGTGCCAATCTCGTGCTGTTTCCCGAGCTTTCCCTCACGGGTTACGAGCCGAGGCTGGCTGAGGTCCTGGCGGTGCATCCGAGTGATAGCCGTTTTGATGAGTTCCAGAGATTGAGCGACCGGTACGGGATGCTCATCGCTGTGGGTGCGCCAACCAGAGGAGCTAAAGGCACCGAGATCAGCATGATCAGTTTCCAGCCCGGGCTGGAGCGCACCTGCTATTCGAAACAGCATCTGCACCCTGACGAATTACCTTTTTTCACACCGGGCACTCGGAAGCGTGTGCTGAGTCAGGCAGATTTAGTCCTGGCCCCCGCCATCTGCTACGAATCACTGCAACCCAGCCATGCAGAAGAAGCCGCAGCGTCTGGCGCTCAGGTGTATTTAGCGAGCGTGGCGAAGTCTGCGAGAGGGACTGCACTGGCAAACAGTCATTATCCGATGATTGCCAAAAAGCATTCCATGACGGTGGTGATGGCGAACTGCGTAGGTCCCGCCGACGATTATGTCGCCGCGGGTGGCTCTTCAATCTGGAACAGTCACGGTGAACTTGTGTGCAGCGCCGATGCCGTTAGCGAGGCATTGGTGGCGTATGACATTCTGACCGGAGAAGCGAGTGTTTTCAGTATCCGCTATCGGGCCTGATCAGGTAGCGCGTAAGCCACGATGTAATCGCCTTGCTGCGTGGCGGTGGAGTTGCCACCGGCGCTGATGATTTCCCGGGTAACCGGGCCGTTCAGAAGCTGCTGACATTGGGCGCTGGAACAACGCTTTACTGCCAGCAGCATCCTGCTAAGAGGCGTGTGTTTCGGGGAGGGGCTCTTCCACCGGGCGGATCCTGAACCAGATAGAGTACATGGCCGGCAGGAAGACCAGGGTTATGACGGTTCCTCCCAGAGTACCGCCTATCAAGGTGTAGGCCAGGGTGCCCCAGAACACTGAATGGGTCAGCGGGATGAATGCCAGGATCGCCGCCATTGCCGTAAGCAATACCGGCCGTGCTCGCTGCACCGTGGCCTCGACCACGGCGTGAAACGGGTCAAGACCTTGCTTTTCGTTGTGGTCGATCTGTCCGATCAGGATCAGAGTGTTGCGCATCAGAATGCCGGACAAAGCGATCAGCCCTACCAGGGCATTAATGCCGAAAGGCTGGTTGAACAAGAGCAAGGCGGGCACTACCCCGACCAGTCCAAGCGGTGCGGTCAGGAAAACCATCACCATCGCGGACATGGACCGTACCTGGATGATGATGATCAGCAGCGTGACGGCAATCATGATCGGAAACAGCGGCAGCAACGCTACGGTGGCCTTCGCCGACTCCTCGATGGCACCGGCCTGCTCGATCCGATATCTGTCTGGAAGGCTGGCGATGATGGGCTGCAATTCCCTTGCGATCTCGGAAGAAACGTCCGGCGGCTGCAGGTCTTCTGCAATATCGCCGCGCACGGTGATGGTCGGCATGCGATCACGGCGCCGCAGGATGGGATCTTCCATGCGCACACTGACGTCACCTATCTGAGAAAGCGGGATCCGCTGACCTGCCGAACCTGTCAGAGTGAAGCCCTCAATCTTTGCAGGATCGAGCCGGATACCGCCTGCTGCCCGCCCGATCACCTCCACCGAACGGATATCTTCACGAACAGCCGTTATCGGTACACCCGAGAGTAAAAACTGCAGCTGCTGGGCAACTGCGCTGGACGTAAGCCCCACTGCCTGCAACCGGTCCTGGTCCAGAGAAAAATGCAGCGACGGCACCCTTGGGCCCCAATCGCTATTGACCGTGCGCATCATAGGGTTTGCCTGCATGACGCTTTGCACTCGCCCCGCAATCTCACGCAATTTATCGGGATCTGGTCCCATCACCCGGTATGCGACAGGAAAGGGTGAATAAGGGCCGAAGACAAGCTGAGTGGCTCGAACGCGCGCTTCGGACGCGAGCCCTTCAGCGACCGCTTGCCGAATATGCAATTTGAGCGCTTCGCGCGCCTCTTGGCTGTCCGTGAGCACGACGATTTTTGCAAACGATGGATCCGGTAACTCAGGCGCCATTGCCAGGTAAAACCGCGGGGAACCCTGCCCGATATAGGAGGTTACGATTTTCGCGGCATTCTGCTGTCGGAGCCATGCCTCGATCTTCGCCGTCGTCGCACTGGTCTGTTCAATCGAGGTGCCATAGGGCATTTGCACCTCGATCAATACTTCAGGACGATCAGAGGTCGGGAAAAACTGCTTTTTGACCAGTCCCATTCCCACAATGGCCACGGCAAATATCAGAACGACCCCACCCGCCACCCACCATTTATGCCCGATCACGCGGGTCAACACCCGACGGAAACGGTCGTAATGCCGCGTGTCATAGATCGCGGCATGCCCACCTTCCACCGGTTTGATCTCGGGCAGCATCTTCACACCCAGATAAGGCGTGAAGACCACAGCGACTACCCAGGAGGCAATCAGAGCAATGCCTACGATCCAGAACATGTTGCTGGTGTATTCGCCGGCCGTTGACTGTGCAAAACCGTTGGGCATAAAGCCAACCGCCGTGACTAAAGTGCCGGCCAGCATGGGCGCTGCAGTGTGGCTCCAGGCGTAGGCCGATGCCTTGATGCGGTCATAGCCCTCTTCCATTTTCACCACCATCATTTCGATAGCGATAATGGCGTCATCCACCAACAGGCCAAGCGCCAGGATCAGAGAGCCCAGGGTAATCCGGTCAAAATTCTTGCCCGAGGCTTCCATGACCACAAACACGATCGCCAGTGTGAGCGGCACTGCCGCCGTTACGACGACACCCACGCGCCAACCCATGCTGAGGAAGCAGACCAGCATCACCACGAGCAGCGCGACGAAGAATTTGATCATGAACTCGTCAACGGCCGAGCTGATGTTCACTGATTGGTCGGTGACCTTCGAAAGCCCCATTCCCAGAGGCATGCCCTGGTTGATTTTGACAGTTTCGGCATCCAGCGCCTTGCCAAGGTCCAGCCCGTTCCAGCCATCACGCATGACGATGCCTAACAACAAGGCAGGCTCACCCTGGTTGCGGACCATAAAGGTCGCGGGGTCCTCATACCCACGCTCAACAGTCGCCACGTCTGACAGCTTCAACGTTCTAGCCTGCACGACGATCGGGGTATTGCGGATACTGTCGAGCTTGTCGAAAGCGCCATCCAGGCGCAAGAGCACTTGGGGCCCGCTGGTTTCAATCGAACCGGCCGGGGTCAAGGCATTCTGGCTGTTCAGTGCAGCGAAAATATCCTGAGGAGCAATACCCAGCGTCGCCAGCCGCTCATGGGAGAACGACACGAAGATGCGCTCGGTCTGCTCGCCGATAATGTTTATCTTTTTGACGCCCGGTACATGCAGCAGACGCTGGCGCAGCGATTCGGCATCGCGCACCAATAAACGTTGGGGCTCGCCTTTGGCTTTGAGCGCAAATAGCGCGAAGGTCACGTCCGAGAACTCATCATTGACCATCGGGCCAATAACGCCCGCAGGCAACGTTTTGGCCGCATCGCTCAGCTTTTTACGCGCTTGATAGAACTCTTCCTGCACCTCGGAGGGCGGGGTTTTATCCAACAGCGACACCATGGTGAAAGCAAGGCCAGGGCGGGTGTAAGTCTCGCTGCGGTCATACCATTTCAATTCCTGCATGCGTTTTTCAAGGGGCTCGGCCACTTGGTCCTGCATCTCTTGCGCGGTCGCACCCGGCCACACAGAGATGACGGTCATCTGTTTGACGGTGAACGGCGGGTCTTCTGCACGGCCCAGTTTGAAAAAAGAAAGCGTCCCCGCGACGCCGATCAACAAAATGAGAAACAGTGTGATGGACCGTTCGCGAACGGCCACTGCAGAAAGATTGAAACGGGACGCGCTCATGGTCGCTCCCCGTTGATACCGTCACCCGGCTGCTGGACCAGCACTTGCTCACCTTCGTGAAGTAAATGCGCTCCCAAGGCAACGATCTGTTCACCAGGCTTGACGCCGCCACTCACCGTCGCCGAGTCATCGCTCAAACCCAGCAGTTGAACCGCACGCCAGGAGACGGTCGCCGGCGTTCCCCCTACCACCCAAACGCCAGGGCCCCTGCCCGAGTCGTAGATGGCTGCCATTGGAACCGCGAGCGCAGGCTGGGCAGCCTTGCCGTCCGAGAGACGCAGCGTAACGGTAGACCCCAGCGGCGCGTTGGCGTCATCAAGCACATACCGTGCTTCGAATGTACGCGTGAGCGGATCGGCTGCGTCAGACAGCAGCCTGAGCCTGGCAAGGATGACCTTCGTATCGCTGCCGTAGAATTTAGCCTGAGCCAGGTCGCCGATGGCGGGCCGCACGGTTTCGGGCAAGTGAATAATGGCCTCGCGAGGCCCCGCCTTTGCCAGCCTTGCGACGGGTTGACCTGCGCTGACAACTTGCCCGGGCTCTGCCAGCGTTTCAACCACCACACCGTCGGCGTCGGCCAGCAAAGTGGCGTAGCCCGTGGCATTGCGCGCGACATTGGCCTGGGCTTGGGCGGCATTCAGTTCCGCCTTGGCCGTGTCGGCCATGGACTTGATCCGGTCGTATGCCGAGGCGGAAATCGCGCCTGCGGCAACCAGATCGCGATTCCGTGCTTCCTCATCGGCCGTTTGTTTGGCGCGCGCACCGGCGGCCGCAACGGCCTGCGTTTGGGCTTGCGCCTGAAGGCCCAGGTCGATGGGATCGAGGCGCATCAGGGGCTGTCCCCGTTTGACTGCCTGCCCCGTGTCAACCAGGCGCTCCAAGACCTTCCCCGACACACGAAAGCCCAAATCGCTTTGGACGCGAGCGACCACAACACCGCTAAACGATCGCGATGCCCCATCGGCGCTTGCAACAATGGCGGTTCTTACCAAAGGTGGCTGGGTTCGCGGATCGCGTTCGCTCGACGACTCACCACACGCAGTCAATACGAACGGAATTAAGCAAACGGCAATGGTTGCAGATTTGGACCGACGCATGGGATCCCTGGCTCATATCAAGTGGACAGGGAAGTGATTCTCTATAAAGTGACCAATTTAGTCAATGGTCACAGAGTTATGGAGCCAAGCTTCTTAGTATCAGCGCGGACAGATGCACCGGGGCGGTGGCCACAATGTCCAGGTTGTATTGCAACTGGACCGGGCTGATGTAGGGACGCATGACCAGATGGATCGCCTGAACGGCATCATCCAACGGGGTCTTTCGCTCGAACTCCCCAGACTGTCGCCCTTCGAGAACAATCTCCCGAACCAGCATTCCCAGGCGCTCGTCGTGTGCCACAGCAGAGGGCCATTGGTCTCGCCCCGCCACAGCGGCGATGTCATAGAGCTTGCGGTCGTGGAAAAACAGATCACTCCCAGCCTCTACAAGCGCGCGGAACATGCGCCGCAGCTTTTCGGAGGCTGTTGGCGCATCGGAGATCGCCGACTCTACGATGGCCATGATCATCGCCAGTCGGTTGGCGCAAATCACCTCACCGATAGCCTGCTTGGAGTCAAAGAATTTGTAGATGTAGGCTTTGGAGAATCCAATGGCCTTGGCCAGATCGGAGACCGTGGTCTTCTCATATCCGTAGTGACCGAAGTGCTGGGTGGCCGCTTCCACAACCTGGTCACGAACGCTATGGTCCGATGGCCCGCGAGGGGGCGTTGTTTTCATTTGATTAGTCATGTTTCCAGCTTAGCTCCACGAGCCCTGATTGACAACGAGTGACCATATCGTGATATCGTCACAGCCTAACTCAGATCAGGGAAAATTCAATGCGCTCGCTCTCTATGTACGCACTGGTCATCAGTACCAGCCTACTGGCGAGCTGCGCAGTGGGCCCGGATTATCTACGTCCACAAGCACCGATCAAAGACCGTTATCTGACGCAACCTGGTCTCGAAACCAATACTACCGTGGGTTCTGCAAGCAATGTCGTTTGGTGGCAGGGTTTCGATGACCCCTTGCTCAGTGATTTGGTCTCGCGGGCCCTTTCTAAAAATCTCAACCTGGCTCAATCCGACGCTCAACTCACCCAAGCGCGGGCACAACTCGGTTTTGCGACATCGGCGCTTCTGCCCTCCGGGAACATTAGCGCCCAGGCGGCACGCTCATATCAGTCGGTAGAGACACCGCTAGGCCAGGTCCTGGACTCCACGCCAGGCTATGATCGCTATGGCAATTCCTACGAAGCTGACCTCGGTGCCAGCTGGGAACTGGATGTGTTCGGCGGGCTGCGCCGCAGCAGGGAGGCAGCATTGGCCGAGTATGAGGCGTCTGAGGCAGGCGTCAGTGCAGCGAAGCTTGCAGTCGCGGCCCAAACGGCTGATACCTACATTACCGTCCGAGGCCTGCAGGCCCGCCTGGCTATAGCCTCCGAGCAGGTCAAAACGCAGGAAGACCTGTTAGAGAAGGTTCATCTTCTATACAGCAAGGGGCTGGCTCCAGAGTACCAAGTGCGTCAGACCCAAGGCGAGCTTGCACAGGCGCAGGCGAGCGTGCCAGTTCTGCGCGCGGCGCTTGATGCGGCTATGAATGGGCTGGACATCATGCTTGGCGTGCCCCCTGGTACCAATCGTCAAAATTTGGCGACAGCCCAAGGCATCCCGCGCCCTCCGCATCTCACGTCGACCGGCACACCCGCCGACCTTCTGCGCCGCAGGCCCGACCTCATCGTGGCAGAGCGTCGGCTCGCCGCTTCGAGCGCCCGGATTGGAGCGGCCGTGAGCGAGTACTACCCAAAGTTTTCCCTTAGTGCGTTGGTCGGGAGTGCGACAGCGGTATCCAGCGGCAATCTGTTCAGCAGCGGAGCGAACCAATCGGCAGGCATTCTAGGGCTGCGCTGGAGACTGTTCGATTTTGGCCGGGTAGACGCTCAAATCGAGCAAGCCAGGGGCGGAGAAGCTGAAGCGTTGGCTGCTTATCGGCAATCGGTCTTGCAGGCCACTGCCGATGTTGAAAACGCTCTCTCCGCCCTGACCAATCGAGAAGATCAGGCTGCAACGCTGACCAGAGGTGAAATCGCACTCACCGCCGCCAGACAATCTTCATTAACGGGATATCAAAAAGGCGCGGTCAGCTTGATTGAAGTGCTGCGCGCCGATGAAAAGCTGCTGCTGACATCCGATGCTCGCGCCCAGGCGCAGACAGAGTCGGCGCGCTCGGCCGTCGCCGTATTCAAAGCACTTGGTGGCGGATGGCAACCGACGCAGCCCGTCGTTGGCGCTCGATAGTCTTTGGAGAGCACGCCTATGCCGCTTCGCTGAGATACCTATAGGTCAGCAGGCACCTACCTGAACGTCATACCCTGCCCCGAAGTCATAAAAACACTTCAGCCACGCCCATCAAGGTGCCTTATGCGTTTGATACCCGAACTGAACAGCGAAGCTCACGTGCTGATTTGCGGCGCCAGTCGAGGTATCGGCCTGGCACTCTGCGCGGCATTGCTGGCTCGCGATGAGGTGGCTCAGGTGTGGGCAGTATCGCGAAGCGCCACCACCTCCACAGAGCTGGCAACCCTTGCAGCGCAATATGGCGACCGTCTGAAACCTGTCGACTGCGACGCGCGGGATGAGCAATCCCTCGAAGCGCTGGTGAGCGAGACGCTTGCAGGCTGCGAGCAACTGCACCTGGTTATCAGTGCGCTGGGCATTCTTCATCAGGACGGCGCCCGAGCAGAAAAGGGGCTGGCACAACTGACCCTTGCGGGCCTGCAATCGAGCTTCGCGACCAACACCTTTGCGCCGATCCTGCTGCTTAAACACCTGCTTCCGCTACTGCGCAGACAGCCTGCTACGTTCGCGGCGCTCTCCGCGAGGGTTGGCTCAATCGGCGATAACCGACTGGGTGGCTGGTACAGCTACAGAGCCAGCAAATCGGCGCTCAACCAGTTGCTGCACACCGCCAGTATCGAATTGAAACGCCTGAACCCTGCCTCGACCGTCCTGGCCATACACCCGGGCACGACCGACACGGAGCTGTCTCGGCCCTTCCAGGCGAACGTGCCTGAGGGCCAACTGTTCGAACCGGCGTACTCGGCGGACCGCATTCTTGAGGTGGTCGGCGCACACGGGCCGGCCGACAGCGGGACCTTTTGGGACTGGAACGACAAACCTATTGTCTGGTGACGTGTTCCACTGGCGAAGACATGACTTCGATCATTACTTCGCCAACGCTTTCACCAAGGCTGGCGTCACGTAATGCGGGCCGTCGAACAGGTAGAGTGGGTAGCCGTCATAGGCGGCCAGCTGCGGTTTGAGCTCGGCGGCCGTTGCGGAGCGGAAGCCGCCGCCGTAGTTGGGGCGGAAGGCTTCGACGATGATGCGCACGCGGTCCTTGCCCAAGCGTTCGCGCAGGGTGTCGGCGTAGGTGCGGGCTACCGGTGCGGTGCGGGCGTAAACGCCAACCCCGTCCTGAAAGAACACACCGATGTCGTCTGGCAGCCATTGCTTGAGCCAGTCGGCTGTGGCCGCCGGGCCGATGTTGGCGCCGTCATAGACGCTGATCCACAACGGACGCGGAAGCTTGGCCAGCAGCGCAGGCAGCTCCTTGGCACGGGTCCAGCTGGGGTCGACTTCCGCCGGGAAGTAATAACCGGTGACGTGCAACGGCGTCGGTAGTCTGGCGATGCGCTCCGAGACGGCAGCCAGTTGCTCGATGTTGTCCCGGGAGCGGTTCTCGCTGAAATATCCGGCCAGGCCGATGATTACATCCTGGGCCCAAGGCTCTTTAGCAATACGTGCCCAATCAGGCAGCACCGGTACGCTCGGCAGACCGGTGCCTGGCACGAATGCCTGATCGTCGACCACGGTCCATTGCACCAGCAATTCCCTGGCACCCAGCTGATCCCATTGCCCCTTGATGCCGACTGTTTTGTTATCGGGCTGCCAGACAATTCCAACGATGCCGGGGTCCAGCCGTTTTTGCGTGGTGGCGTAAAACATGGCGGTGCCTGTCACAAGTGTCGCTGCAAGCAGCAGAACACCTAGAGTGGCACGCCGGGGGGTCCTGCCGAGAACTTTCAAGGAAGCGCCTTTTTGATGCGCTGGTGCCACTGATTCAGCGACGTCACGCCCTTGGCGTTCCATTGGGTTGCTGCATCGGGGCCAAGGTGGAACTGACCCTCGTTGAATTGCCAGACGATCACCTGCGGCTTGTGCTGAGCAAAGTCCGGTGATTCCAGGTATTGCAGCAGTGTCGCCCAAGGTCCGACGTCGCCGGGGTTCCAGGTCAGTGTGACCGGGCGGTCCAAGGCGTTGGACAGTTTCTGCGTATAGCCAAGGTAAGGCTGCACGAAGCTGTTGCCGATGACCTGAACAGGGGCCGGGGCGTCGTCGATCAGCAGGTCTTTCTCGACCTGATGGCGCACGGTGTAAATGTCTCGGCCGATGGCCTTGCGCTTGATGGACGGCAGAAAGTTGCTGGCCAGATCGCCGAAGGCGCGCTTGTCGAACCATTCCCCCAGCACTGCACCGCCGCCGGGCTCACCCTGCAGGCGATAGCGTGCGGTGATCAGTTTCGCAGTGGCATCGGCTGTGTTTTCAGCGCTCCAGGCGGTCCAGTGGTAGTCGGCCCGGTAAAACGCCGTCTGCTTGCCTTGCTCGGTGGCTTGCAGTATCGGCTTGATGTTCAGGGTCGTCAGGCCAGCCTTGGCCAGTTCGCCTTGCAAACGGTCATAGCGCTGCACCACGGCCGGGCTCAACGGATGGTCGGCAGGCAGCCGTTGGGCGTAGAACGGCGCTTTCATCGGCACCACCAGCACCACGAGGGCGATTTTCTCCCGTTCAAGTTGCTGCTGGACGTCCTTGATCAGGGCGATGTCGCGCGCAATGCCGGGGTTGTCGACGGTGTTCAGGCTTTCCCACGCAGGAAATAACCAGCCGCCCTGCCCGGTGATCACTGCCGAGTCGGCCTGGGCAGCGGCGCCGGACAGGCTCAGCAGCGCGCCGGCAATCAGGCCGGATACCGAAGGGCGGCGCAGGATGTGGCGAGGCTTTACTAGAAAGGTCATGGGGCAGTCTGGTCAACGAGGCCGATCAGGCGGGGGGTCTGGCGTGAGCCGACCAGGAACAGGCTGTAACGGTCACCGGCCTTGAAGGGCTCAAGCTTGAGCGGCAGGCTGGCGCTTTGATCGCAGCTGGCAATCAGCGTCGCCTGCACCGGATTGATGGTGCGCTGCGCCTGGCCATTGAGCGGCAGCTGGCTGAACACGCTGGAACCGTTTGCCAGCTTGATCTCGGCTTTTTCACAGCCGGCGCTGAGGTTGTAGACGTTGAGTTCGGCGCGCAAGTCTTTGCCCCGCGGCTGCGGGTCGATCACCACCCGGGGGGCGGCCACCGGATCGCTGTTCAGAATCACCGTGACAAAGGCGTTTTTCGGCACGTTCAGGCCCTTGAGCTCACGCTGGTTGACCGTAATGCGCAGCGGTTGCCGCGAATCCACCACCTGGAAAGGACCGGCCACCACCGACTGCGCAGACAGGGCAACGCCGGGCTTGTTGTCCACGCTCACTTGCACGGCGCCGTCGGCGGGATTGACCACCCGCACCCAGGCCGAGCCTTCCGGCAGTTTCGGCGCATAGAGTTGAGCGATTTCCGACGCAGCCTGAGCCACTGTCGACGCCATGCCCAGGCTCAGTCCGAGCCCCATCAGCCAATACATACGAGGGTGCATATCCGTCCTCAATAGGAGTAAGTCAGGCGAGCGAAAACACCTTTGGCGCGGTCATCGCCAGACACTTTCACTCGGTATTGCAACGAAAAATCCACATAGGAGCGCGGCGCGTTGTACGCGTCTTCGCGGAACCAGTAGCGCACGTTGTTGCCCACGCCGACGCCAGCGGCATGGCCGGAAGAATATTCGGTGCTGCCGTCGAAGCGGGTGTCGCTGTCCATCTTCGAGTCGTAGTCGTACGCGGCCACCACGTGGGGGAATGTCACCCAGCGCGAGCCGACACCGCCAATGGCGTAGCTGCGACCGCCTTGCCATTCGCTGTTGATGTAGTTGCGCGAGTCGTTGACGTAATGACCGGTCTCGGCGAACAACTGCGACGTCCACCAGCTGGGGACATCAACCCGCAAATCGGTGCCGATGCTGGAGCCATAACCCAAGCGCAACAGCCAGTCGCCGTCGATGTCGGAGGACCCTAGGGGAAAGGTCCGTTCCACGGCCGCCATGACGTTCAGTGTGGTGAATGGCTTGACCCGCACGCCCAAGGCGCCTTGCAGCGCATCCAGGCCGGTGTCCGAGTCGCTGTTCTTGCTCCACAGCGTGTCGGTGACCCGGCCATAGAGTTCGACGAAACGGGCGTTGCGGTAACCCAGCGGACGCCACGACAGTTCGGTGCTGTTTTGCAGGCTGTCGTTGCTGCTACTGCCGCTCCCGCTGTTGCCATTACTGGTGCCGGTGCTGGGCGCAGAGCTCAGGCCACTGCTGGAACTGTTGCCGCGATAACTGGTGGTGCTGGTCAAGCCCCAGGTGCGCGACACATCGGCCACGGCGCGGCGGGTGTCGAACAGCTGCTGGTCGGTCATGTCCAGTTCGCCGGCATTTTTGGCGTCGATAACCCGCTTGAAATAGCCCACAGCCTGTTCGTCGTCATTCACCCTCATCGCGTTGTAGGCCGCGTCCTGAGTCGCCGTCGGCGCTAGAGGCGTGGCGGCGTCCGCTTTGCGGAATGACTCATGGGCGCTGTCATCGTCGCCGGCCTGCACCGACAGGTAAGCCACTTGCAGGTCGCTCATGCCGTCCAGCTCGCCAGCGTCGCGGGCTACCTGCAAACGTTCCCGCGCCGTGCGACGTTGGCCCAGCTCGGCATAAAGGCTGGCTTCTTCATACGTGGGCAGGCTGCCCAGGGCCAGGGCCTGGGTGAAATCCTTGCGGGCACCGGCATCGTCACCGGTCTGCTGGCGCAACCGACCGCGCTGGGCCAGCAGGCGGGCGTCGTCGCCATTGGCTTGCAGGCCATCGCTGGCCGCCGCTATCGCTTCGGGCAGGCGCTTCTGCTCGGTCAGGGCGCTGACCAGGAGGCTGCGATACGCCGGATTCTCGGGCGCCCGGCGAATGGCTTCGCTGGCCAGGGCCGCAGCCGAAGCGGCGTCCTTGCGGGCCAGCGCAGCGTAAGCCTGCACCGCCGTGTCCGTGCCGCCATCGCGCTGGTTGCCCGGCCAGATATCGCAGATCAAACCGAATGCGCTTTCCTGGCAGTTAAGGGCCGGCGCCGGAAAACGCGTCGCGGTTTTCAGGCCATTGTTCTTCTGGCGCAACGCGACCTGGGCGGCGGCGCGACGGCGGGCAACTTCACCGCTCGTGTCGGCGGGCAGTTTCTGCAACTGGTCCAGAGCCTGCTGCGGCTCGTTGTTGGCCAGCGCCAGGTCGGCGGCGAAAAAGCGAATCTCGCGCACTTCAGAATCCAGCAAGCCTTCGATGGACAAGGCCCGGTTCAAGTCGGCCTGTGCCGCCTGAGTCTTGCCCTGACGATCCAGGGCGTAGCTGCGCAGAATCCATGGCGCGGTTTCGCCATCGTCCTGGGCCAGCGCGCCGGTGGCGGCCAGCTCAGCAGCGCGGTAATCCTGGGTCGCGATCAGCGCGCTGATCAGCAACTGCTGGTGAGCGCCGATTTCCGGTGCCCAGGCCACGGCCTTGCGGGCCTGATCCACGGCCAGCGGCAGGTTGCCTTGTTCCAGCGCGCGATAACCGGCGATGGCCAGTGGCGCGGCCAGTTGGCGGCGAATGGCTTCGCGGCGCATCAGCAGGGTGTCGTCATCCGGGAAAACCCGCAGGGCTTCGGTGGTGGCCTGATCGGCTTCTTCCAGATGCTGTTGGCGTTGCAGGGATTCGATCAGCAGCAGGCGGTAATCCATGCGCTTGGGTGCCTGGGCGATCGCTTTGCGAGCGGACTGCGCGGCGACGCCGAAGTTATCGCGATCATAAGCCTTGAACGCTTGGGCCGCCGCGCTGAAACCGGGGGCCGGGCGCGACGGCGACTGCGACTGCGACTGCGGATAGCGCTTGGGGTTGTCGCGCTGTTCCTTGTCACGTTGTGCCTGCACGATCAGCCGGTTCAGACGGGTGACATCGGCCCGCTGACGCAAGGCTTCGCGGGCCTTGGCGATGGCAAGGTCGTAGTCCTTGCGGTCGTAGGCGCTGTAGGCCTCACTGGCAGCCTGGTAAGCGGGACCGGTCAACGGCAGGGGCAGAACTTCGCCATGGACCAGCGCAGGCAAAAGGGTCAGCCCCGTGGCCATGAGCGTCAGGAAGGGGCGGTTCATGCCGGGAGCTCCGTTGGGTAATGACTGTGCTGACGGGCCACGGCCTGTTCGATGGTGGTCCGAGGCAGCACGCCGCTGTCGACGAGATAGTCGCCAATGCGGCCATGGTGCTGCGGGCGGTAATTGAGCATGGTGCGGTTGAACACGTCGCGGTCCAGCAGCCCCATTTCGATCAACAGGTCACCCAGCATCGGGGCGCGGGCATTCGGCACCGGCTGGCCATCGAGCGCGTAGACGTTGCGCAATTGCGCGATGATCTCGCTTTCTCGGGCGATCAGTTGTACCGGCTCGCTGCCCAGCTCATCGCTGATCTGTTGCAGGCCTTCGGCGGACAGCGGGCTGGCGACGGCGATCTGCGCACGGCCTGCCTCGTTGGTCCCCAGCGGCACAACACGCCAGCGCAGCGCAAACTCGTCGGCCAGCAGCGAGGCGTCGGCTTTGTGGGCGACATCGAACACCCGCGGCAGATCGTTCTGGAAGGCGATGGCTTCAGCCAGGGTTTCGTCATCCAGCCAGCCGTGGCTGAGCAAAATGCGGCCCAGTGGCATGTGGCGGGTTTGTTGTTCGTCGAGTGCCGTCTGCAGGTTGGTGTCGTTGATCGCCTGCCAGGACAGCAACACGCTGCCCAGCTTGCGCGGTGCGGCGGCCACCAAATCGGTGGACGGGAAGTCGTGCATGGTCTTGTCCCAGACCAGCTTGCGGTTGAGCGCCTTGCCCACCAGAAACATACGCCACGCCCGAGAGGCGGCCATGAAGTTGACGAAGTTGCCCACCACCATGCGCGGGATCGACAGCAAACCGTGCTGCCAGCCATACAGCACCGTCGTGAAGTAGCAGCGGTGCAGAATGCGCCAGCCCAAGGCCAGACCGTTGGCAATCAACAGGTACTTGATCCAGCCGTTGGATTCGAACGGCGTCGGGAAACTCACGTTCCACAACCCGCTCTGGCGCAGGATGATCAGCGCCACCAGTTGCACCAGGATCACGTAGGCCAGGATGCTGACAAACGCTGTCACCACGCCTTTGCGGTCGCGAAACAGCAGGTATCGGTTGGCCAGCGATCCGTTCCAGCCCATCTGTTCCCAGCCTTGCAGGCCGATCCCGAGGGTCCAGCGCGCTTTCTGGCGAAACGCCGTGCGGAAGGTGTCCGGGAAGAATTCACGTACACACAGTGGCATCTTCAGGGTGGATTCGTAGGGTTTGCGGAACCACGACTTGCGCAGCACCCGGAACTCCACCGGGAAGCGTACGAAAATGGCGTTCATGCCGACCTTGGCCAGGCGCGCCCCAACGTCGTAGTCCTCGGTGAGGCTGTCGGTGTTGAACGGCTGGTTCTGGGTTTCCCCGGCCAGCACTTTCAGGGCCCGGTGCGAGAAGCAGGTACCGACGCCGGCCGAGGGCACGGTATCGGTCATGCTTTCGCGGACCACCAAGTCCTTGCCATGCCATTCGGCAAACTCGTCCATGTAGGTGCCAGCTACCCATTCATACCAGTTGCGTTCCAGGGAAACGACCGGCAGCTGGATCATGTCCTTGCGCGGCAACAGGTAGTTGAACAGGCGCAATTCCAGCGGGTGCAGCACGTCTTCGCTGTCGTGCAGCACGACGCCGGCGAAGATCATGCCGTGGGTCTGTTCATGCAGGAAAATCGCCTGAATCACCCAGTTCAGGCAGTCAGCCTTGCAGGTCGGCCCGGCATGGGGGACTTCCACGCGATGCAATTGCTTGTAACGCCGACGCATGCGCTCCACCTCATCGATGGTGCGCTGGTCGTTGATGTAGGTGCCGACGAAGACCACGTAGTTCTGGTAGTCGAGGGTCGACACCATGTTCTCGATCATCGGCGCGATGACGTCGTATTCCAGCCAGGCCGGAACCATGATCGCCAGTGGCTGTTCGTCCCGGTCCAGCAATTGCCGGGCGGTCAGTGGCCGGTATTTGCGGTCCGCAGTGAACTTGCGAAACAGGCGGCGAGACCAGTACCACAGGTCAATGAACAGATCGTCCAGGCTGGAGATCAGGATCAGCACCGCGACCACAATGGTCGCGACCTCCAGGAAGCTGTAGTAATGGGCCAGCCAGTACGGCCAATAAAGCGACGTCATCGAAGGGTTCCGTTACTGGCGATTGCGACGGGCGCTACGGCCAGCCAACATCAGGATGAGCACCAACAGGATGCCGCCGGGGATCAGCCACAACAGCGAAGGCGTGCGCCAGGCGTCCAGGCCCTTGGGCTCTTCTCTGTCGATGAACTGGCTGCCGTTTGGATCCTGGGTATCGAAGGTGTTCACGACACCGTTGTCGCCCAGGATTGACACGTCGCCGCGGGTCAACAGCACCGGCTTGGCGAACACAGGGGCTTCGCTGCCAAGAACGCGATAGACCAGACCGTGCTGACCACCGGCATCCACCGCCTGCAGTGACGCCAGGTGGTTGAGCGGCGACAGGTCCAGCAGCGGCTGGTCCTTGTGGTTGATACGCAGGCGACCCTGGTCATCGACCTGAACCGATTCCTTGCTGTCCTTGAGCGGCAGCTCGAAGGCCAGGAAGTCTTTGTCCGGCGTGACCGTGGCTTTAGGATCGCTGCTGACTTTCAGTTCAGCGCGCAGCGGCGAAACGCCCGCCCCGTCAGCCACCGAGATCACCTGCGGCAAGCTGCTGGCCGGGTGATCCAGGTAAGTCTGAGGCACGAGGATTTGCGTGTTCGTTGCGTAACGGGCGGCCATGCCGGAGAAACCGTCATCCAGAGAAATCTTGTCCAGCACGATGTGGCTGGTCGGCAATACGGAAACCGGGAACGCTTGCGGCGTTTCCAGGCAGCGATCACTGACGGGCTGACGCTGGAACGAGACCCGCAGGACGTTCCTGGAACCCAGGGCGTAGCTCGGGATGCGGGCTTCGATGCGTTGCTTCTCGCCGTTGGCAAGCAACTGTTGCGCGCCGATCAGGTAGTCGTTGAGGAACAGTGACGCCACCGGAGCGGTGTCCGAAGCGCCAGGGGCGGCGGACACATCGATCACGGCCTTGACGGGCAGACGACCGTCGTAGGCCACGCTGCCCAGCGGGAACGAAGCGCTCCAGTCGGACTTGGCGAGCACGTCGATGGTGCCGGGGTTGCCGCCCAGATTGCTCAGGGCCACACGGCCGTCGGCACTCAGCGGCATCTGCGCTTCGCTGACGGTCAGCGTGCGACTGCGGGCCAGTTTGTTCCAGGCGCTGCTGAACAGGGCCATGGCCTTGCCGGCCGCGTCAGGGGCGATCATCAGTACCGGACGGGTGCCGAGCAACGCCAGACGCACATTGTCCGTACCCTTGGCGGCCATACCGGCGTTCACGTGCCGTTCGCGCCATTGAGTAAACGCACCGCCCGCTGAGGCATCCAGACCTTGAATCTGACTTTGCAGGGCGTCCAGGGATTCGTTGATTGCCTTGAGCAATTGCGGGTCGTTGATGGCCAGGTCGGCCTGCACATCAGGGGTCTGGCCGAGCATCAGCAATGCGCCGATTTCCGCCGAGTTGGCCAAGGTATGCGAGCCCTTGCCGTTGAGGGCGGCGAAGGCCGGAATGCTCTGCAGTTCGGCCGGAATGCGCAGGGCGCTCAGGTCAACGCTGTCCTGTACGGCAGGGAACGACAGGATGCGCGCATGTTTGCCGATCCGTTCAAGGGCCACGCCCAGGCGCCAGGCGGCGTCGTAAGAGCCGGCTGCCAGGCTGCCCGGAGCGACCATGATGCCCGGCTTGCCCGGCAAGGCGGCCCAGGCAGCGCCGACGTCCTGCAACAGGTTGGCGTCGTAGCTGTAATTGAGGCGGGTGTCGGGTTCGATGCGCAACACGTTGCCAATCGCGCGTTCGTCTTCACACAACACGCGAGACACGATCGACGACCAGGCCACGCCCAGGCGCACCGAACCGCTGTTGCGAGCGGCTTTGTCGACGCCCAGCGTGGAGCTGGCGTTGCCTTGCGCTTCGCTGAGCCCTTCGGCCCGTACCGGATAACCGTCCAGGGACAACAGCAAGGTGTTGCGACCGCCCTCCCCGTTGAGGTAACTGGCGTCGAAGGTCAGCGACGCGTCGGTCAATGGCACACCGGCTGGAACCGGCAGGTACAGTTCGCGGCGCGAATCCGTGGAACCGAGCACGATGGGTGCATCGATGCCCAGATCGCTCAGGCGAATCTCCCGGTGTTGCTGGGTATCGGCATTGAGTCGGTTGATCGCCTCGGTGAGCGGGCTGTCCGCCGCCAGGGCAAAGTTGGGCACGAGCGCGAGCAGGCTCACGCCACAGACAAGGGCGCTAAGCGCGCCCGTTTGGGTGGCAACGGAAGACTTCATTAAGGCAGATCTCAAGCTGATAGAGGGGCGGTCGTTCGATCGGTCGTTATTGGTACGTGGAAGCCGGACGGTCGCTGTCCGGTGCCGGGGCGCGTTGCCCATGCTCAAGGTATTTGGGCACGTGCAGCTGGCCGACCACGAAGTCGTTGACCGGGCGGCCCATCAAGGCATCGACGATGCGCGAACTGGCCTTGCCGTCGCCATAGGGGTTGGCCGCCTGGGACGCGCGTCGCCACAGCAGGTCATCGTCAAACAGCGCGTTGACGCCGCTGATGATCGAGTCCGGTGACGTCCCGACCAGCCGCACGGTGCCGGCGGCAACGGCTTCGGGCCGCTCGGTCACCTCGCGCATGACCAGTACCGGTTTGCCCAGGCTCGGCGCTTCTTCCTGCACGCCGCCGGAATCGGTAAGGATCACGTGGGCGCGCTGCATCAGGCGCACGAACGCCAGGTAATCCAGCGGTTCGATCAGGTGCACATTGGCCAGGTCGCCCAGGTGCTCGGTGACCGGGCCCAGGACGTTGGGATTCAAGTGGACCGGGTAAACGATCTGGATATCGCTGCGCTTGGCCAGTTGACGCAAGGCTTTGCAGATGTCCAGGAAGCCGTCACCGAAGTTTTCCCGACGATGGCCGGTCACCAGCAAGACTCTGCGGTCGCCCCGCAGGAACGAGAATTGCTGATCCAGCCGGGTACGCAGTTCAGCGTTTTCCTCAATCCGTCGAGCGGTCAACTGCAGGGCATCGATGACCGTGTTGCCGGTCACGAACGAACGCCCTTGCAAGCGCTCGCCCAGCAGATTGCGGCGCGACTCATCGGTCGGGGCGAACAGCAGGTCGGCACTCAAATCGATGCAGCGGCGGTTCATTTCTTCAGGCCACGGGCTGTAGATGTCACCGGTGCGAAGGCCGGCTTCGACATGACCCACAGGGATGCGGCGATGGAAGGCACACATCGACGCCACCATGGCGGACGTGGTGTCGCCATGCACCAGCACACGGTCGGGCCGCGTGATTTCCAGCACCGGATCAATCGCTCCGTACAGCGCGGCGGTCAGCGAGTTGAGGGTCTGATGCGGCGTCATCACATCCAGCGTGAAATCGGCTTTCAGATCGAACAGCTCCAGCACCTGCTTGAGCATGCTCTGGTGTTGGCCGGTGATGCAGATCTGCGAGTGAATACCCGGCTCTGCAGCCAGCGCTTTCACCAACGGAGCCATCTTGATGGCTTCCGGACGTGTACCGAAAATCGACAGGATTTTAATCCCGGAATGACTACGAGCGATGATGCCCTCCTCACACGGCTTGTCCGCGCCTTCTCGATGCTCCAGGCGTGATCGCCTCTTGAGCAAACAGAGATATTGAGTTTATGGGGCCGGGGACTTAATCAGAATGGAGGCTTGATATTTCACTTCGTGTGAGATGGCGCACTGCCTTGCTTCCCGGAGCAGGCCGGATTATTAACATTAATATCGATGACTGCAAAGGCAGATATGCAAAATGAATGTTTAATTCGCCAGTGTGAAACTTTCGAAGTAATGGACAGTCACTTAGGGGTTTTGTTTTAGTTGAGAAGGGTAACTTACGAAGCAACTAAACAGGAGTTTGCGCCAGTGTTTCCGGGAAAACGAGCATTAACACGCGCCGCTCGTCTGCAAAATTGGATCTTTTCTTATATACCGTTGTCGCGACGAAAGCTATACCAGGGTTTGCATAGAGACAGTTAATCCAATGCACTTTCAATAGTCACCCTAATGGCGCCTGTATATTGTCGAAACCGATAGCGAGAGTGTCTGACAATACATCTCGAGTTGCAAGCCCGTTATGTATCGGAAAGGAAATATATGAGGTCGCCGCGCGGTGGCTTTCATGCAGCGCAAGGCATCTTCGCTGTACTTACCTGTTCAGCGTGATGCCTTCGGGGGGGAAAAATTCGCTTCGAATGGTCAGGGTCAGGGTCGGTGTGCATTAAACCGTGCCTCGCCTCGATCTCGCACGACCTTGTCGCTCGCCAACAGGCCACCCTGGAAGCCCACGTCGGGCGCAAAGGGGAAGGAAACATCCACAGCCGACGCGCGCCAACCTGACTGCCGCTCCTGCCAGGCATGCCCCCCAGAAAGAAGCATGCGGCAAGAATCGTTTAGAGCGTGCCCGCTACGGTGCGCACCTCTTCTGGTGCAGCTTTGGTTTCTGACAAGGCGCCGGCATAGGCGCCAGCCGCCATGGCTACCGGATTGCCGCCCCCGCCGATCAGGCCTTTGGCCCCACCTTCGGCGATATGCAAACCGCCTTCGACACCGCCTTTGAGTATCCCGCCAACACTGCCATCAGACTCACCGATGCCTGTCGCCACGCCACTCAAACCGGGGACCATCCACATTGCCTTGCCCACTTCGCCAGCGGCGGAAGCCAGGCCGTTCTTGTCAGCACCTTTCTCGTCCACATGGGCATCCCTGGTCTGACTCCGGGCAGAATCGCCGGCGGAATGCGCATTCGCCCCGCCGCCGAACGGCTGCAGCAGCGCCCCGATTAACTTATCAAGCAGCTCCATCAAGGGAGAAGACGGCTTCGACGCCTCACCGCTGTCGCTCAGCCCCTGACTTTGCTTAGCCAGCGACTTGTTTTGCATAACGGCCGGCCCGCCATTCCCGGCAGGGCTGCCATAGTTGACCGCGCCCGTGGTGGACTGAGTGCCGTACTGCGAATTCTGTGTGCTCTGATCAGCCCGATAAATCGCCGAGCCGCCGCTGGCCAGAGCCCCGGTGCCTTGAGCCACGTTGCTGAAGTTGCCGGTGGCTCGGCTGCCGCCATTGCCGGAATCAGTGGGGGTGTTCGACGGCTTTGCAGCGTCAGGGGTTGGTTTGCCGTCGGGCCTGGAGGCATGGGGGGTGATATCAGGTGTCTTGGGCGGCGAGGCGCCGAGTCCGGGTAATTTCACGTTTTTTCTCCAAACTGAAAGGTCGGTTGGCAGTGCCCCAAGCCCACTCATGACCGCTTGCACAGGTGCAGGCGTGCTGGATGTTGTAACGGGGCGATCGCTGTGAGGTTCGCGTGGTGAGTGGGTAGCCCTTGTGTGGCGCTGGAGGGCAGATCGGTTCCGGGGAAATAAATGGCGGAGAAGGATGTTCACCATTGCGGTGCATCCAGCAACTTCCACAAACGTGTGATCGTGCCGTTACCAACATCAGCCACTTAGACGCCGCCGACGATGACCGACTGAGTGACCGGGCACACGTGCTGCCTCGGCCAGCCGATTCCTGACGCACCGCCGTTGATGCTTCCGCCACTAAAAGGAGAAAACGACAACCTCAAGAACGAAACCTCGCCCCAGAGATTCCACGCAACAAAACCCCAGAAGCCACAAACGCCAATGAAGCGAACATCACATTCGCAAAATACCCGGCGCTCAAGCCATACAGCCAGGCGCTCAACAAACCACCCAGCGTGCCCCCCGTTTGATACACCGCATTGAGCGATGAATTAAGACTTCCTCTCCGAGACGCTTCAACCAGCCGCATGGCATCGCCCAGTATCAGCGCCAGCATCAGGTCTCGTCCGAACGCGAAGGCCATGTAGGCCGCGCCCTGTGCAAACGGCGAGCCTTCGCTCCATGGGATCACCTGAATCACCGCCGCGATCGCCATCGAGGCAACGGCGCACAAACGCAACGGATTGTTGAATCGGCTGGCAAGCCTGGCGGAAAGCATCGCGCCGAAGAGTCCGCCGACCTCGCCAATGAAGATGACCGAGCCGACGGTATCGACGCTGAATGATGAAAGTCCGTGTTGCACGAGCCAGCTCGGGTAAAGCCCCAGAAAGACGTAAACGCCAATCGACCAGCAAAAGTACGCCGCCATCAACGGGCGGGTGCCGGGGCTTGCCGACAGCGACGTCAACCGCTCCTTGTACATGGCCCGGCTAATTGTGGAGGAGGACAACGAGGCTGAAGGCGGTGCCGGGAAGATGAGCGCCAGACCGGCAAGGGCGGCGCAGACAACCGCCAGGCCAATGACCGTGACTTGCCACGACAGCAGCCCCCCAACCACGACGCCCATGGAGAGTGAGCACAGAAAGGCAATCGGCGCTGCGGTGGTGACATACCCGGCCGCCCTGGCGCGTTTAGGCTCGGGGACATAGTCCGCTAGCGCGGCGAAAATGGATGCGCCGATCATCGGCATGAACATCCCCGTCGCCGCACGGCTGAGCACGATCATCGAGGCGCTGTGGGATGCGGCGGTGAGGAGGAGCGTTAGGCAGCAAGCCGCGCCGCCCACGATGATGAACAGCTTCCTGCCGAGGCGATCAATCAGCGGGCCAAGCGCCAGGTTACTGATCAGCGCCACCACTGGAAAAGCAGCCAAAATCCACCCGGACTCGCTGGGAGAAAGGTGCAGATCACGCTGAATGAAAGGCAGCAGCGGAATCATCATCACTACGTTGAAGTTGATGATGAAAAACGCTATCCAGAGGATTCCGGTAACCAGCACGTGAGCCCCCCTTATAAGCGTGGTGTCCGACAGTCGAGCCGGCGTGTCAGGACGGCATCAGCAACTGCGGCAGTCCGGAAAGGTCCTTCAATACGGCGTCAGGTTTCCAGGCGGGATTGAGGGGTTCGCCCTCTCGATCAATCCAGACGCACCGGATCCCCAATTCCCGGCAGACCTTCAAGTCACTGAACTGACCCATGGCGACATGGATCGTCTCCTCTTTTGTAACACCCATCGTGACGTAAGCGTGGCGGAAAAGCGCGTGATCAGGCTTGTACGCCCTCGCCTGCCGGGCCGTGATAACGAAATCAATTGGCGTACCGATTGCCATGATGGTGTCGGCGATAAGCTCATCCGAGGTGTTGCTGATGACGGCGATCCGGTAATGCTGGCGCAGCCGGGCAAGGGCTTCGGGTACGTCAGGGTGGGGCTCGATCCTCCTTAGCGTCGCGAGCAATGTTTCCAGATCTGCCGCCGTGGCGTCATGACCGGTTTCACGCAACGCCTGGTTCAGGCTCGCACCGAGTACCGTTTCGTACTCAAGGAAAGGCGATTGTTGCTGATGCTCCATCGCTACCTCACGCAGGCGAGCCGCGAAACTTGCGATGCGTTCCTTCGAGGCCGTAACCGTCAGATGCCGCTCAAGGATGGAGGCAGCCGCGCGCCGTACGGCGTCATGCCATTGAACAAGGGTGCCATAGCAGTCAAAAGTGATGACTTTGATGCGGGAATCAAGCTCAAGCATGGACGTGTTCTCCGAGGCTGCGCAGTGAGGTCGCGTGCTGATCAGGAATGTACGGGTACGCGCTTAAACTCAGTAGCCAGCATGCTTGAAGAGTTCCGCGGGAATGCGCGTCTGCTCCGTCGAGCGATGATGTCCCTGCTCATGACCTGACCCAAATTGTTGCAACGACATTAACCGGATCACGCCCGCCCGACCCTGCAGACTTCCTGCGCTTGCATTCCCAGCGTTGTCGATTCAAATATTCTGGAAGCGGACCAGGCATCGGGGCCTGAGTGCATCGAACCCACGTTTGTGAGGAGGGCCAGCACGCAGTCGGTTTCTTCGAACCACCACGTGGTTGCGCTAAACCCAAGCACATTCCCGCCATGACCGATCACAGGCCCGTATGGCGTAGAAGCACGGAAAATACCCAGCCCCATCTGCCTGCCGGGCTGAGCGGGGAGCCAGGCAAAAAACTGCCGTTGCATCATCGGGCCCAGCAACCGCCCGGACTTCAAGGCCGCCATGAACGTCGCGATGTCCGATGCCGAAGACACGATGCCGCCTGCAGCCCACTCGACCGACAACTGACTGGATGAAACGTCCAGCAAGCCTGGGCCGACGTAACGGCAGGAAGGCGCGACGCCGGCCGCTTTAAGAAAACATTCGCTCGCCCAATGGTAGCGTCTGGAAATGCCCGAGGCTGTGAGTCCTTCAGCGTCTTCAAGACCGGTCGAGGTCATCTTGAGCGGGCTGATAATGCGCTGTTTCAGCACATGTTCAAGGGGCTGAGAAGTCACTGCTTCAATGAGCAAGCCCAGTAATGTGTTTGGTGTTGGAGTAATGGAAACCTTCACCCGCTTCGAATACGGCGCCCACGCCACGGATGTAATCCAGTGGCTCAGAATGGGCCCAACGTTTGCCGGGCGTCATGTGCTCGCCTCTCCCGTCACGAATCCATCGGGCGTCATCTTCCCAACTCGCGATGCCGCTGTAGTGGGACAGCAACTGGCGAAGGGTTACGGTTGCGGCATTCGCAATGCCTTTCAGCATCGGCACTGGGAGGTACTGAGCCAAGGTGTGATCGAGACCGATACGCCCCTCCTCCACCAGTTGCAACGTGACAAACACCTTGGTTATGCTGCCCACGCCAAAGGTGCAGTCGGGATCTACCGGCATGTTCTGCTCAAGATCGACATACCCGGCAGCCCCTTCCCACATCACACCCCGACTGTCCCCGACGGCTAACGCAAGGCCAGGGACCCTGGCAGGCGCGAGGCGATCGATGAATGCTTGAAGATGCGAATGTGAAGTCATTGCCTGGGTCTTCTTGAGTCAGTTCCATCCGCAGCACCCGCGCCGTCGGTGGCATAGCCAAACTTTTTGTATCTTGCTGAACGTTGTCTACGCTGAAAAGCGATGGGGTCATGAGGACCTCGACGTTCGCTCAGGAGTATTACCATGCACAAGCTCGTTTCGTCTGCGCTCATCACTGCGCTGATGACTGCGTCCGTTGTTCCTTTGGCCCTCGCCGAAGACGACGTGGCAAAAGGCATTCGTCATGACAACCGTGAGCTGGATAACGGCATCGATCATGATGCCAAAGAAGCCGACAAAGGCGTCAAGCGTGACGCCAGCGAGGTGGATAAAGGCGTTAAACATGACGACGAGGAGCGTCATAAAGCGGATAAGCATCTGGATAAAGAAGCCAAGAAGCATCTTTGATTACGCCAATTTCCGCTTATTAAAGGCTGTTATTTGAAAGGAGTGGTCAATGCGTTTTCTTTCTTTATCTCTGCTTGCAGCACTTATCGTCGCAGGACCTGCGTTTGCCAAGGATGATCACCACGAGTGCGAAGCGGCACTCGAAAGGCTGAAGGCAGCGACGGAGGCTGACTTCACCTCGTCAGGTCACCATGAGCATCAACAGGCCAAAGCAGCCCATGAATCGGGCGACTTCAAGAAATGCGCCGACCAGGCGAACAAGGCGTTGTCCCACATCAAGGAGAAGTAACTGCGCGCTCAGCGGCTATGGGAGCGGCTCGTCTCAAGAAGGCCCCACCGGATGAATACGTTGATTTAGTGGGGCCGCCTTCAGCCGGGGGAGATCGATCTGGGCGAGGGGAATCACGGACTCGCACGGCGGGGGTGTTGGATCGCAACCCATGCGGCCATGGGACTGTCAGATTTTTTGTGTGCGGGCTGGTAGCGGCCTGCCGTTAGGCAGGCCGTTGTTTTTTACCAGGTCGGCCTGATAAATCGATCTCCGTACAAAATCGCAAATTGATTCATCGCACTCTTCCAGTCATGAGCTGCAGAGCCCCAGTTGGCAGTGATATTGCGCAGCCCGAGCCAGATCAGTTTGGTTGCCGCATCGTCGGTCGG